>DAIDKD010000146.1 GCA_027451065.1 Bacillaceae bacterium
CTTTTAAAGTTTCCGCTCATCGTTCGTACAAGCAATTTCCGTTGGATACCTTTGAAATACATCATGAAGTTGGTGGGTATATTCTTACAAATACATCAGATATACAAGTGGATGTGCATCATCCAGATATCAATGTACGTGTAGAAGTTCGTGCCGATGCTATCTACATTATGTGTGGCACAAGAAAAGGTGCTGGTGGCTACCCTGTTGGTGTGAGCGGCAAGGTGATGCTCTTATTGTCTGGCGGAATTGATAGTCCTGTTGCCGGTTATTTAACAATGAAACGGGGAGTAACAGTAGAGGCGATTCATTTCCACAGCCCGCCGTTTACAAGTGAACGAGCGAAACAAAAAGTATTGGATTTAGCAGAAAATCTATCGAAATACGGTCGCCGTATGGTCGTTCACGTTGTACCATTTACAGACATCCAAAAAACAATTCACAAATCAGTACCGTCAAATTATGAGATGACAGTCATGCGTCGGATGATGTTAAGAATTGCTGAGAGAATTGCTGAGCAGAGACGGGCAATGGCATTGGCAACTGGAGAAAGCTTAGGACAAGTAGCAAGCCAGACACTTGACAGCATGAACACAATCAACGCTGTGACTAACTATCCAATTATCCGTCCTGTAATAACAATGGACAAGTTAGAAATCATTGAGATTGCTCAAAAAATAGATACGTATGATATTTCCATCCGCCCATATGAAGATTGCTGTACAATATTTACACCAGCCAACCCAGCAACAAAACCAAAACGTGACAAGGCCGAGTACTTTGAAGAAAAATTCGAATACGAAGAGCTAATAAAAATAGCGGTAGAACAAACAGAAAAAATCATCTTTGACTCAATGAAAAAAGAAGAAAAAAACGAATTCGAAGATTTATTCTAAAGAATTATGATTGAACTTTACAAGATGCTGAGTAGAAGGGGGGACGCTTTTCGCCCCCCTTCTACTCAGCATCTTTTCCATAAATTACCTGTATGACACCACCTATTTTGACGCAATCTATAGTCATATAGGAGGTGAAAACACATGGCAGACAATCGTTCAAACCAATTAGTAGTTCATGGTGCTCAACAAGCACTTGACCAAATGAAATACGAGATTGCTTCTGAATTCGGTGTAACCCTTGGACCAGATGCAACGTCTCGTGCCAATGGTTCTGTAGGTGGAGAGATTACAAAACGTCTTGTACAACTTGCCGAATCACAATTAGGTGGTTTCCAAAAATAAATATAAATGGCTAAATAGAGCAGGTGGATGCCTGCTCTATTTGTATAGTCAGAAAGTGTAAAAATTATTTCTCTTAGAACTGTTGCTGAATAGTAGGAGCATACAGTTCATCAAAAGATAGGCTCTGTGAAGTGGTATTGTTAATAAATCATAGAAAAAATTAGGGGAAACTCGAACTATTAGAATTCCCCCATTCTTGTTTGTCTAATGAAACTCTTTCATACAACAAAATTACTTATTATTCATATGACTCTTCATAACTTGTATTATGCAATTCAAATGACTCTTCATTGCCATCCCACTTAACATTTACTTGTATAACTTCATCTTCACTAACCATTTCAGCGTTTGTTGCACTTCCCGTAAGTTTAAATATTACATCTGTTGGCGGTTCATCAAACTCTCTTTCTCCAGCTCCACCTCCAACAGATGTTTCATAAGAATATTCAAGAAGCTTCAATGAAGAAAGTTCTGTTAAATCCCCTTTGTAGCTTATTACAAGTTCATCGCTACTATCCGTAGAATAAAAGGTAGATACCCCATCTTCTTCTTTCCAAATTTTTGTTCCGCTAAAAGAATACGCAGCTTCCCAGTATTCGCCTTCTCCAGTGAATGTATAATCAAAAGTGGTTTCTTCACCCGAACCAAAGTGAGTGGGAGCTACATAAAAATTTATAATCCCCAGTATAACAAATAATAGGAAAAACAGGAATGGAAATAGAGATAGAATCATACATTGTTTTCCTAGTTTTCTTTTCTCAAGGTTGTCGTTACCAAACCAGACAATAAAAAAAACAATGCCTACTGGAAAGAATAAAAATGAAGCAATAAGTGCTAATACTTTCTCATTTTTTTCAATCATGTTCATTCTCCTTTCGTGATGTTTTTAATTTTCAAAAAATTTATTTTCTTTAATTTTAACAATAAATAGGATTAAATGAAAATATTTTAATGCACAGCAGTTCGTCCAAACAGTGCATCAAAATATTCTACAGAAGAATGTAATACACGAGTATAGTATGTTTAAAAACAGAAGAATTTGGAGAGTAATGATTCTGAGAGGATGTGCGGATGAATGTGGTATATTTTTGGAATCATTTTTCTTATTTTTCTTTTATTATTATGTATGAAAATTTCTGTAAACATTCATGGGATATACGATAAACAAAGAAAATTTCTTGTCATATCAATCTTTATATTTTTTAGAGCAGTGAAAAAAACATTTACTATTTATCCTCCTTCCAAAGAAGCAACCAGTCAGGAAATAGAGGAGCAGAATGATGTAAAAGAGTCCAGAGGTATAAATCATTTCATAAAAAATTTTCATCAGTTACATACTATGGGTAAGAAGCTATTAAAGCGTATTTCTATTGACTCTTTCTGTTGGCAGACATCTTTTGGGGTAGGCGATGCAATGGAAACAGGTATAGCAGCTGGAGGTCTGTGGGCTTTAAAGGGTGGGGTCATCGGTTTTTTAGGTACGTATTTTGCTTTGAAGAAAAATGTTGAGATAAATGTGGAGCCAGTTTTTCAAGGGAAAGGAATGTATACTGAATTAAAAATGACTGTTTCATTTCGATTGCTCTTTATTAGCTTATCCGCGATACCAATTTATTTTTATTGGAGAAAAATAAGAAAAGATCGAAGCGAAAGCAGTGGAGTTAGTTTGTAACAGAAATTAGCTGTTAAAACTAGATAAAAGGAGACATGAAAACAATGACTCATCCAATTGAAAATTTAATGAATACGGCAATGGAAAATTTAGAGAACATCATTAACGTGAATACAATCATCGGAGACCCAATCGCAACACCTGATGGAGGTGCTATTTTAACAGTATCGAAAGTAGGGTTCGGTTTCGCAGCAGGAGGAAGTCAATTTGGAAAAGGTGATACTTCACAAGACTTCCCATTTGGCGGAGGGAGCGGAGGCGGTGTATCGATTACACCAATTGCTTTTTTAGTTGTCAATAAAGAGGGAGTAAAGGTGATGCATTTAGGGGAGCAAACTCATACAGTAGAAAAAATGATTGAAATGGCTCCGCAAGCGATGGAGAAAATAAAAGGGATAATGAGTAAAAGTCATCAAGAAGATACTAGTACAGACAATTATAAACCAAGATAGTAAGGAGTAAGGAATAATCAGATTTTGATTGTTTTTGGCATCTTGAGTGGTATTATTTGCATAAAATTTTCATAAATATTATGATGAAAATTAGGACAAGTATCACGTGAGGGAGAGATGTAAATAATGAAAACAATCACTTTTAAAGGTGAACCAGTAACCTTACCAGCACACGAAGTCAAGGAAGGTGATCAAGCGCCAGAATTCACAGTGCTTGCTAATGATTTCAGTGAAGTAACATTGAAAGATTCTGCTAACTCTGTACGAATCATCAGTGTAGTTCCTTCGATTGATACAGGTGTTTGTTCAGCGCAAACTCGTCGTTTTCATGTGGATGCTACCAAAATTGAAGGAGTGAAGGTGTTAACAATTAGCTGTGACTTACCTTTTGCACAAGTTCGCTGGTGTGCTGCCGAGGGACTAGAAAATATTGCTATATTGTCAGATCATCGAGACCTTTCGTTTGGTGAAGCATACGGAGTAACAATGAAAGAGTGGCGTTTACTCGCGCGTTCTGTCTTTGTCGTCGACTCATCTGATAAGGTTGTTTATGTAGAATATGTATCAGAAGGCACAAGCCATCCAAACTACGAAGCAGCACTAGAAGCAGCGAGAATAGCGAAGTAAAGCGAAAATAAATATGGCGGGCTGTGTGACAAGAGGTTTCTGTTTACACAACCCGCCATATTTACCTCTAAATTAGCAACCTTCATGTGTCTGTATCACCTTTTTTATTAAAAATCACTGAAAAGATGACAGATTATGTTAAAATAAACATAAAAGAAAAGCGAAAGCTAGATAACATGGAGGAGCTATGTCAGCAGTAGAAACATTATTTAATATTATTGATTCAAGTGTACTTGCACTAAAAAAAGATTGTGATATTTCCTACTTGGAAGGTTTGGTGGAGGTTAGCGGGAATTTTTTTGAAGGAAAAATATTGCAAGATGGTTTATATTCATCTACGTATGATCGGATGAAAAAAGAAATAGTGAAGTTTGAAGGACTGAAAAAAGATAGTGAAACGACTCGCCGGGCCTTTCAGCTGGCTCTTTTAAAAGGAATGAAGGAAGGAGTTCAAGCAAATCACGAAATGACACCAGATGCAGTAGCTATGTTTATGAGCTACCTCGTTCAAAAATTTACAGGAAAGAAAGAAATAATTTCTGTCTTAGATCCAGCAGTAGGGACAGGTAATTTATTGACAGCAGTGCTGAATGGTCGTCTTGGGAATGATGTGAAAGGATTTGGGGTAGATGCAGATGAACTGCTAGTACAATTGGCATATGCCAATGCTAATTTACAAGAAAATCACGTAGAGCTTTTCCATAGTGATGGATTAGGGGCTTTATACATTGATCCTGTTGATGCGATTGTATCAGATTTACCAATTGGTTATTATCCAAATGAAGAAAGAGCCCAGGAATTTGAGTTGAATACAGAAGAAGGTATGCCTTATATCCACTATTTATATATTGAACAATGCGTGAAACACATCAAGGAAGATGGTTACATATTCCTATTGGTACCTAATCATTTATTTGAAACAGAACAGGGGAAAAAGCTACACTCATTTATTCATCGTACCTGTTATATTCAGGGATTACTGCAATTACCAACAACACTATTTAAAAGTGAACAGTTTGCGAAAAGTATTTTTGTCCTTCAAAAAAAGGGACCGACAGCGAAAGCACCAACGCAAGTGTTGTTAGCGGAACTACCACAATTTACCAATGCAGAAGCTATGGCAAAAATGATGATGATGCTAGAAAAATGGTTTACAAAAGAAATATAACACAATATAATGTTTATGTGATACAGTTAAGGATTCTGTATGGAAATATAAGGTATTATCCGTTTACATCGAACGGTTGTATTATATAATGATTAAATGAAGTGAAAAGGGAGATTGAAAAAATGTCAAAAATCTTTGCAATGAATGCAGGTAGTTCATCTTTTAAATTCCAACTATTCGAAATGCCAAGTGAAGAAGTAATCACAAAAGGTCTTGTAGAGCGTATCGGCCTTCCTGATTCAATCTTTACAATTTCAGTAAATGGGGAGAAAGTTACTGAAGTAACAGATATTCCAAATCACGCTGTTGCTGTAAAGATGTTAGTTGAAAAATTAATTGATTTAGGAATCATCAAATCTTTAGATGAAATTGATGGTGTAGGACATCGTGTAGTACATGGTGGAGAAGTATACAGTGATTCTGTATTAATTGATGATGAAGCATTAGCTAACTTTGAAAAATTAAGTGAATTAGCACCATTACACAATCCAGCAAACATTGTTGGTATTAAAGCATTTAAAGAAATTTTACCAAATATACCTGCTGTTGCGGTATTTGATACAGCATTCCATCAAACAATGCCAAAAGAATCATATCTATACAGCATACCTTTAGAGTACTATGAAAACTATGGTATCCGTAAATATGGTTTCCACGGAACATCTCATAAATATGTGTCGGAGCGTGCAGCTGAAATGCTTGGTCGCCCAATTGAAGATTTACGTATCATTACTTGTCACTTAGGAAACGGTGCAAGTATCGCAGCAGTAGAAGGTGGAAAATCAATTGATACAACAATGGGATTCACACCGCTTGCTGGGGTAACAATGGGAACTCGTTCAGGTGATATTGATCCTGCAATCATTCCGTTTATGATGGGGAAAACAGGAAAAACTGCTGAGGAAGTAGTCAATGTCTTAAACAAAGAAAGCGGTATGTTAGGTTTAACTGGAATTTCAAGTGACCTTCGTGATATTGAAAAAGCAAGCGAAGAAGGAAATGAGCAAGCTAGCATTGCTTTAGATATCTTTGTAAGTCGTATCCACGGTTACATTGGCTCATATGCTGCCCGTATGAAAGGTGTAGATGCAATTGTGTTTACAGCGGGTATCGGTGAAAATGCAGTTGAATTACGTGAAGGAATTCTAGAAGGATTAGAATTTATGGGAGTATACTTCAACCCAAGATTAAATAATGTACGTGGGAAAGAAACAATGATTACGTTCGACCATTCACCAGTAAAAGCAATGGTTATTCCAACTGACGAAGAGGTAATGATTGCAAGAGATGTAGTACGTTGCGGAATGAAGCAAACAGTTTAATAGAGATGCAGTTTATCTAAAAAGGGGAAAACAACCCTTTTTAGATAAACTGTCGAAAGAGTCAACGGAGATAGCGATTGTGGAATCAAGTTTTTCTAAGTTGACTCTTTCTATATTATGGAGCATGAATCAAATGATGAGATTGCTCCTTTTTGTGTTATAGTAAAGGTAGTAATTAATTTCCTGAAGTGTTGTATTTTTTAAGACAAGTCTATAAAAATGAACAGAGGAGGGGTATCTGTGGATAAAAACAATTATGAAGAAAAAGTAGTTGCAGAAATAGCAAGTTGGCAAAAGATACTGTTTGATAAAGAGCCAACAGATGTCCAAATACTGATTGATAAATGGATGGAAAAATCATTTTCCTATCTTACTGAAAGGAAAAGGGAAGCATTTTTCGCTAAATTAGATAAATGGTTTATTTATTTGCATACTTTCATTCAGCAATCACAAGTACAACATGAAGCAAAGCAACGAATTATTTCATCAGCAAAAGTGTTTGATCATTCGGTAGATGATATTGAGGACATACGTGTGATGCCTCTGCATATCAGAACGTATTTGGCTGAACAGCAGGTGGCCAAACATCGTTTATATTCAATGGCTCAAGGTGGGGTAAGTGGCATGGGAGGCCTGCTTTTCTTAGGTATAGATATTCCTGCACTTTTTGCTATTAATATAAAAGCAATTCAATTAATTGGAATGTCCTACGGCTATGAAATGAATACACCTTATGAAATGGTAGTTGCCTTAAAAGTGTTTTATGGTGCAACATTACCGAATCATTTACAACAACACGCATGGACAGAGTTAATAGAGCAAGTAAAAAATTCTTCAAAACAGCAACTATTTTACGAAGGAAATGATGAGATTACCAATGAAATCTGGTTTGAGCAGTTAATGAAACAAGGGCTAAAAGCAGTAGTACTTTTTATGTTAAGAAAAAAACTTATTCAAGGTATTCCTGTCTTTGGAGTAGCTACCGGTGCAACAGCTAATTATAAATTAACAAAACAAGTAACAGATTATGCCCATCGTTTTTACCAAGCTAGATGTTTAGTTGAAAATAGCAAATAGGCTGTCTGAAATGGGGGAATTTCCCTTTTCAGACAGCCTATCGAAAGAGAGTTAACTACGATGAGTGTTGACTCTCTCTTCGCTATTATTCTGTTGCTTCTTCGATATTTCTTACTACCATCACATCGCAAGTTGCACGACGGGTTATGTTTTCAGAAACACTTCCGATGAAGAAACGTTCAACAGCGTTTAATCCAGTAGCTCCGCAAACAATTAAGTCACATTTTTTGTCTGGTGCAATCTTTTTTGGAATAACCACTTTAGGATCACCATATTCTAAAATCGTATCAACATCTTTTACACCAGCCTCCAAAGCCATATCTTTATATTCTGATAGCAAATTATTGGCATATTCTACCATAGAGTCTGTAATGTTTACTTGAAAAGTATTTACTTCTAAATAAGTAGTTAACTCAATAACATGAGTAAGAGTTAGCTTCGCCCCATCTAAATTAGCTATGTCTGTTGCACGTTTAAAGGCATTCAGAGCTTCACTTGAACCATCCACTGCAACT
>DAIDKD010000147.1 GCA_027451065.1 Bacillaceae bacterium
CATTGTAAAGGACAAGCAAGTAATTGCCTCGCTCTCATTACCAATTGGCGGTATTATGACAAAGCGTCCATTTGCGGAAGTAATAGCATCGTTGCAAGATGTTGACAATGCATTGGAACAAATTGGATTCTCGAAACCATATAACCCACTACTAACGCTTTCTTTTTTAAGCTTGCCTGTTATCCCAGATATAAAATTAACAGATACAGGACTTTTTAATGTAAGGACATTTCAGCATATTCCTACGAATTTGTAATAAATGGTAAAAACCAACCACTTATTACAAATTCCCGGAATGGACAACCGTAATGAGTACAATAAGTTCGACGTGTTGCTTGGTTGTCCATTCCTAAAAAATCCTTTATGTGCATATACTCCATCACCATGCCTATTCTTCTTTTCTTTTACAGCACGAGTACTTTCTTTTTTTGGAACAATTCACTTTATTATCCAATAACCACTAAAAAATTCCTTTAACATATGCTAAAATGAAAATATTGTGCTCATGAATGAGAGAAAGGAGATGATATTTTGATACGAGGAGTCGAAAGTAAATTCGGCGGGAAATTTCGCATTACGTTTGTTGCACTTACAATAGGGCTGCAAATTTTATTAGCAACTGCTTTGCAAATCGTTCTGTTTGTTCTATTGATATGGTTGCTGAGATATTTTCCTTTGCGTATCTACCTATTTATTCAAGTTCTTTCGATGATAAATGTTATCTATTTAGTGACTCAAAGTAGGAATAGATGTTATACGATTGCGTGGTTGCTTTTGATATTTATTCTTCCAATCTTCGGACATATTGTGCATATGTCTTGGGGACGTGCCTCAAATCGCGGTTGGAAAAATGAAAGATTAAGGCCTGCTATCGAAAGGGGCGCAGCATTTTTACACAATAATCCAGAAGTGGTTGCCAGCTTCCAGTCAAAGTGTCCTACACGAAAAAAAGTTAGCAATTATCTTGAAGGGAAAGGATTTCCGTTATATGAAAATACAAAATGTGACTACTTTCCTTTAGGCGAGCTGCAGTTTGAAGCAATGTTAAAAGACTTGGAGAAAGCTGAAAAGTTTATTTGTCTGGAATATTTTATACTTAATACCGGGCAGCTTTGGAGTAAAATAGAAGAAGTACTAGTTCGTAAAGCAGCAGTAGGAGTAGAAGTGAGGCTAATGATTGATGATTTAGGAAGTGTCATTACGATGCCGGACAGTGTGGTAAAGAATTTGCGAGAGAAGAATATCCAAGTGGTACGCTTCAGCCCTGTGCATAGGTATATCACAAGATTCTCTATCAATTATCGTAATCACAGAAAAATTACTGTAATCGACGGAAATATCGCCTATACTGGCGGCACCAATATTGCTGATGAATATGCAAACATTTATCCTAAATTTGGTCATTGGAAGGACACAGCAATCAGAATGGAAGGAGAAGCTGTATGGGGCTTAACCGTAACATTTCTGCAAATGTGGGAATCAGAAAGCGATACTCAAACTGACTATGAGGCGTATCGTCCTGATGTGACCATTGACGAAAAAGGATTTTATCAACCTTTTGCCGATGGACCGGCCAATAACCCTGACAACCCTGCTGAAACCATGTATCGTACAATTATCAATAATGCGAAGGAATATGTATATATTACCACACCATATCTTATTATTGATGGTGCGATGATTGACGCATTGTGTACAGCTGCTCAAGGTGGAATAGATGTAAGAATCATTACACCACATATTTGGGATATGTGGTATGTCCATATGGTAACAGAATCAAACTACGGTGACCTTCTAAAAGCGGGTGTGAAAATCTATGAATATTCGCCTGGATACATACATGCAAAGTCAATTATCAGTGATGGGGACAACGGAATAATTGGTAGTATTAATATGGATTACCGCAGCTTCCATCTTAGTTTTGAAAATGGCGTATGGATATGCGACGCTCCTGTTTTAAAAGATATGGAGACGGATATTATAGAGACGTGTAAAGTTAGTCATGAAGTAGAGCTTGAGGAATGGTTGAAGCGTCCTTGGCATAAGAGAGTAATAGAGTCCGTTCTACGCTTGTTCTCCGTTCTTCTTTAATGGTTTGGTATTTGGTGAAGTGCAACCAAATACCAAACCATTAAAGAGCGGACAATTGCTATATTTTTTCGTAAAATGTAGCAATTGTCCGCTTTCATAAAATGAGGAGATTTCCTCATACTTTATAGTGGTTCTAGATGTACATGGGTATAGGATATTTGGTGTTTTTCGGCAAGGATGCGTTCAATGTCGTCGGCGATTTCATGACCTTTTTTGATGTCTAGATTCGGTTCCACTTTTACGGTTACGTCTACAAACACATCATTGCCATACATTCTTGCTTTTAAGTCAACTAAATGATCCACACCATTGACAGATTCAACTGCTTTTTTGTAGGTTTCCATATCTTCTGGATTAAATCCATCTGTCAGTAGATGAGAAGCATCTGAAAAAATCTCCCATGCTGTTTTACAAATCACCCCTCCGACAATAATAGCCATGATGGAATCGAGGATAGGGAAACCGGCATAAGATCCAATTACCCCGATTACTGTTCCGAAACTTACAAGGGCATCTGATAAATTATCCTTCGCCGCCGCCGCTAACGCCATACTTTTTTCCGCCTTGGCAATTTTCATGTTAAAACGATAAACAAAAAGCATAAAGGTTGCTGAACCTAAGGCGACCCATAACGCCAGCATAGTTGGTGATTCAGTATCATGTGTAAATAAATGAATAAATCCATTGTAAATAACTTGTAGCCCGACTGCCATCATGATAAACGAGGCGACCAAAGAAGCAATTTGTTCAATACGCGAATGACCATAAGGATGATCTGAATCTCGCGGTCTTCTGGATAGTCGCAGCCCAATGATAACAGCAATAGAAGCACCAATGTCAGTTAAGTTATTAAATCCGTCTGCTCGCAGTGCTTGTGAGTGTGCAAGGTAGCTTACAGAAATCTTTGCTGCTGCCAGCACAATATACGAGCACAGACTAACAATTGCCCCAATATCTGTACGAGTTAGTTTGTTTGAGTCCATGACCCATCCCTCTTTTCATTTTCGATAAAGTGCTTATATACATGCTATAGCAAAAAAACAAGGGTGTCAAAAAATTGTAGTATTGACAGATAAATTTTTCAACTTCATAGTAAAAGGTAAAGGACAAGAAAGGGGAAGTAAAATGAAGATTTTTCATACAGCCGATTGGCATTTAGGGAAGTTGATTCATGGTGTGTATATGACAGAAGATCAACGTCATCTCTTTCAACAATTTTATGCGTATATAGAAGAAGAAAAGCCAGATGTAGTCATTGTAGCTGGGGATTTATACGATAGGGCGATACCACCGACTGAAGCGGTCGAATTATTAAATGAAATCTTTGAAAAAATTGTTTTAGAATTAGAAACACCTGTTATTGCAATTTCCGGGAACCACGATAGCCAGCATCGACTAGCTTTTGGAAGCAAGATAATGGAAGGAAAAGGATTGCATCTGGTAGGTGAGCTGACCTATCCATTTCCAGCCGTTACACTGAGCGATAGTCACGGCGAGGTTTGTTTTCATTTATATCCCTATGCCGAGCCAGGACAGGTTCGCCATATATTAGCAAATGATGATATTCGAACCCATGATGATGCGATGAGAATGATGATAGAGAAAACAAAAGAGAAGTGGGATAACAGCCTTCGCCACGTTGCCATTGGACATGCTTTTGTAACAGCTGCTGGTGAGAGGGAAGAAAATACTAGTGATGCAGAGCGACCTCTTTCCATTGGCGGAGCTGATTATGTGAACCATACGTATTTTCAAGACTTCCACTACACAGCTTTAGGTCATTTACACCAAGCTCATTATGTCAAGGAAGAAACAATTCGTTATGCCGGCTCGCCGATGAAATACTCTATTTCAGAGCAACGTCATCAAAAAGGATTTTACGTCATTGACATGGACGGTGTGGGAAATGTAGCGATTGAAAAAAGAGAATTGAAGCCATTGCGGGATATGAGAACAGTAGAAGGGACATTGGAAGAACTGCTAACGAATGAAAAAAGTGAAGACTATATGTTTGTCACCCTTTTAGACGAGACTCCCGTACTGCAGCCAATGGAAAAAATCCGTTCGGTCTATCCAAATGTGATGCATATAGAGCGACGGATTGAAAGGAAAATAGTAGAAAATAATCAAGAAGAAAAATCCCGTCACCAAATTGATGAGCTGTCATTATTTCAATCCTTTTATAAGGAGATGAAAGGTACGATGTTAACAGAAGAAAAAGAAAAGATATTTTGTGAAGTATTGGTAGAAGCGAAGAGGGGTGAGCAATAAAAATGAAACCAATTTTATTAGAAATGACGGCATTCGGTCCATATAAAGAGAAAGAAGTGATTGATTTTCGGAAGTTGGAAGAAAATTTGTTATTTGCCATATCTGGAAATACAGGAGCGGGGAAAACAACCATTTTTGATGCACTTTGCTACGGATTGTACGGAGAAGCCAGCGGAGAGGAGCGGAGTGATACAAAGGGATTGCGTAGTCATTTTGCTGAAGATGATATATACACCTCCGTCGGCTTACAATTTTCACTAAAAGGAAAAGAGTATTATATTTATCGGCAAATGCCACACCGAAAAAAAGGGAATAAAACAGAAACCGGCGGAGCTGTTGAATTTTATGAAATCATCGATGAGGAAAAAGTTCCATGCGTCGATAGATTTCACGTACTGGATGTAAAAGATAAAATTCATTCCATATTAGGTTTAACAAAGGATCAATTTAGCCAAATTGTTATGCTTCCACAAGGAGAATTTGGAAAATTATTAACATCAGAGACAGAAAATAAAGAGGAAATCTTGCGTAAAGTATTCAATACCGACTTGTACAAAAAAATACGGGAAATTCTGGATGAAAAAAGGAAAGAAGCGAAGGAAAAAGTAGGGAAAAAAGAAGCTGAATTACAAGTTCATTTCCGCAATGTAGAGTCTTTGCCAATACGGGACCATTCTTTATTAGAGCAATTAGTCCAGCAAGAACAGAAAAATAGCTACCAAGTGTTAGAATCCTTAAAAGAAGAGCAAGAGTACTATCAAGATGTGTTCCAGCAAGGAAAAGAAAAAGAGGCAGCACAAGAAAAGCAATTAAAGGAAAAAAATCAACTGCTTCAGGAAGCAAAACAAATTAATGAGCAATTTGACGTAATGGAGCAGAAGAAAAATCAATTGGCTTCTTTAAAAGAACAAGAACCGATCATCCAGAAAAAAGAACAAGTATATGAATTAGCAGGGAAAGCAGAACAACTTTATATTTTTGAAGAATTATATGTCAATGCAAAGGAAGCAAAAAAGAAGAAGCAGCAAGTATTAGAGCAAGCAGAAAAAGAAGTTGCTACAGTAAATGGAAAAATACAACAAGCAACAGACACTTATGAGAAGGAAAAGCAGCAAGAGACCTTGCGGGAGCAAACGAAGCGTGACTTAGAAAATCTGAAGCAAATAGAAACAGCAATAATGGAACTGGCAGACCAAGAAAAGCAACTGCATCTACTAACCAATGAAACCAAGGAACTAGGAAGCAAAGAGAAAATCATCAAAGAAAAGCTAGTCCAACAAGAACAGCAATTAGAGATTAGTAAGCAATCCCTGCAAGAAATGGAGAAACAGTTGATGACGCTACCTGCAAAGGAACAACGACGTATCCATTTGCAGGAGCACTACAAAATTATCAATCATTACTTAACTACAGAAAATCAAGTGTTGACACAAAAGACAGAAGCAGCGGAAGCAAAAGAAGTTTTTGAAAACAAAAAAGCAATATACGATCAACAGGAGCAGCAATGGTTTGATAATCAAGCGTCCTTATTAGCGAGTCATCTTCATGATGGTGAAGCTTGTCCAGTGTGTGGAAGTGTTGAACATCCGAAAAAAGCATCAGCTGAACATACGATAGATAGACAATCACTAGCATCTGCGAAAAAGCAAAAAGATGAGACAGAAACTAACTGTCTCAAGCTTCAAGCAACGTTGCAAAATACGGAACAAGTATTGGAGAACAGCAAAAACGAAGTATTGGCACTAGGATTTCAATTAGGTAATATCAGGGAAGCCTATGAAAAAATTCTCTCTGAAGGAAAGCAAATAAAAAAAGAATTAGATCAGCTTGGAAAAATGCAAGAAATATATACCCAGAAAAAAGAAGAGCTTCAAATACTTGAGAATGGGCTGACAGCTTCCAGAAATCAGAAAGAACAACTAAGTGGAACATTGCAACAAAAACAAGTTCAATTGGCAAGCTTACAGGCAACGTACAACAACCAACGAAGCCATATGCCAGAACACATCCGTACCGCTGCTGAATGGCAAAGAGAGTATAACAAAATCGCACAAGCATATGAGCTCTTGCAAACAGCATGGATTCAGGCTGAGAAAACATACCATGAAACAACGAAACAAAAAATTGAAGTGGAACAACAATATCGAAGCTGTTTAACTCAATACGAGGAAGCAACAGAACAATTGCAATTAAATGAAAATCGCTTTTTAGAGGAGTTACGCAAAGCAGGCTTCTCAAATGTTCAAACTTATAACGAGGCAAAACTGCCGTTGAACCAACAAGAACAACTGAAAAAAGAAATAGTATCGTTCAAAGAGAACATGCAATTGTTACATGCACAAATCCAACAGTTTGAAGAATCGCTACGAGATAAAGAAAAAAAAGATACAGCTTCTTTACAAGATGAAGTAGAAGAGCTGGATATTGAACTAGATATCCAAAAAGAGTTTAATAGTCGTACAGGCTACCTATTGGAGCAATTAGCACAGCTTCAGACGAATATCGAAACCATCTATGTGGAATTAAAAGATGATATGAACACCTATCAACAAGTAATGGATCTTTTTGAAGTAGTAAAGGGAAACAATGAAAGCCGAATTTCATTTGAGCGCTATGTGTTAATTGAGTATTTGGAAAGAATTATTGAATCTGCCAATGTACGCCTAATGAGATTATCCAACGGTCAATTTTTACTGCAAAGAAGTGAGCGGGTGGAAAAACGAAACAAGCAAAGTGGCTTAGGCTTAGATGTATATGATGAATACACAGGGCAAGTAAGAGATGTAAAAACATTATCAGGGGGAGAAAAATTTAATGCTTCATTATGCCTAGCACTAGGAATGGTTGATGTCATTCAAAGCTTCCAAGGCGGCATTTCCATCGAAATGATGTTCATTGATGAAGGCTTCGGTTCATTAGATGAAGAGTCTCTTGATAAAGCAATTGATACATTAGTAGAGTTACAGCAGTCCGGCAGATTAATCGGTGTTATCTCTCATGTTCAGGAATTGAAAAATGCCATGCCAGCTGTATTGCAAGTAACAAAAACAAAAGAAGGACATAGCAAGACGAAGATTGTTTTGAAGAATTAGGTTTTAAGGGATGATTAAAAAACGATCATCCCTTAAAATCTACATATAGATCAACTCTTTCTTACAAATTCCGTACGACATTTAGGGCAGGTCAATGCTATTTTCCCTTTGCCACGGGGAACACGAAGGGTCTGCTTGCAAGATGGACAAGTAAAAAAGCGATAATCTTTCCGTTGGCTAAAGCGTTGTTTCTGAGTGAAAAACCACCGGACCGTTCGATTCCGTAATTGCAAGTATGCTTTGTTTTCAATAGCTCTTTTATAGATGTTACGGCTGAAAATCCGAAAGTAATGATAGATCAATATCAAAAATCCTAAAGTGGATATTGTCGGCGATATGAAAATTCCTAGAATAATACAGATGAGAACCACCACATTAAGAAAACGACTTAAATCATCTACACCATTTCTCCCCATCATAAATCGTTGCATTCGTTCTCTCATATAACTTCCTACCTCTCACATAAATCATACTTAACTTTAACATATAAAAATGAATTTGAGATGAACTAATTTTCGATTATTCGTAAATTTTATGGTTTTTCGATATAATTTAAAGTAAGGCAAATCAATATAAT
>DAIDKD010000148.1 GCA_027451065.1 Bacillaceae bacterium
AGTAATGACGACACAAGAGCAATCACAAAACATCCTAAGATGACAAGCGTGCTAGCTCCCCATGCGATAACAATCGTTTCTGTACCAATAACGAAATATGCCATTATCAATGTAGTCCCCGCAACTAAAATGGCGACTGGAAGTGCAAGTAAGACAATGATAACTGTCTCAATTGTTACTACTTTTAACACTTGCCCATGGGTCGCACCACTCAAGCGTAAAATCTCAAAATCCCGCCCACGTCCTGCTGTCGTCATTGCACACGTATTCGCAATGGAGACTGCTGTATAAATCAGTGTGAATCCAACCGTAACGAGCAAAGCAATCGAATCCGTATTGCCGTTGCTAATACCACCATCGTTTAGCGCCATAAACGTGTCGAATTGTGAAAACATCGCGATTGCCAAACCAATAGTGAACATGATCGGTGCAATGAGGGCTGATGTTCGTTTATCTTCTGTCAGTAAATTTGCAATAGCTACGTCACTTTCCGCTTTATTCATTACTTTACGAAGCAGACGTAAGGATGGTGGAAGAACAAATGGTATAAGCAATCCGAACCCAAATAGTAAAAGCAAGGTTTCTAAGATGAGATACGCCATTCCGACGTCACCTGGAGCATCGAGCGCCAAAAATAAAATCGGAATGGTGCTACCTAATACACAAAGAGCAAGTAATACACGAAGAACTTTTCCTATTCCCTTGTTTTGTACTGCTTCTTTATTTCCTAATGCTTCCATTGGACTAATAGTCGATGCTTTTTTTGAGATAAAGTAACTTATTGCTATCGCCGTAAATAATCCTACTCCTGTCGGTATCGCAAAGGACCACCATGACAAATTCACCTCCAAATTCTCAGGTGCAAGATGTGCACTTGCCATGAGGTCAATGATATGTGGTACTGCTAGAACAGCAAGGATGGAGGCAAATACAGCAGAAATCACGCCGATAAAAAATGCCTCGACAAGAAGCAACCAACGAATCTGTTGCCCTGTCGCACCAACTGCACGTAATAAAGCGAATTCCCGACGACGCAAGTCAATGCCTAAAGCGAATGTATTTTTCACCACAAAGATTACCGCACACATCGCCACTCCCGCTGCATTTCCAAGAATATTCACCATTGCCATCATCAACGGGTTATCCACACCATAACCACTAGCTATTGCACTATTCACACAAATTAATGTCATTGTAAGCAAACATATACCCAGTAAGAGTGCAAAGAACGTACCCCTGTATACACTTAAACGTGTATGCAATGTTTTCATAGCCAACCAAACCACTTTATTGCCCCTCTCCAAGTTCAAGCATTTTCGATGCAATCTTGTCTGCTGATAAGTCATACTCCTCATAGACAATTGCACCATCTACAAGGAAAATCACACGGTCAGCATAACTTGCGGCAACCGGGTCATGAGTGACCATGATAATCGTCTGACCGTTTTTGTCCACCTGACTTCGCAAAAGTTCCATAATTTCTTTGCTACGTGACGAGTCAAGCGCTCCTGTTGGTTCATCTGCGAAGATGACACTAGGGTTTGTAATTAATGCACGTGCAATGGCGACACGTTGTTGTTGTCCGCCAGATAATTGGGAGGGAAGATGGGTAGCATGGTGCTCTAGTCCGACAACTTTGAGCATTTTGAGAACATCACTTCTTTTCGGTGCCTTGCCAGCAAGTTTTCCCGGCAGCATGACATTTTCTGCTGCTGTCAGTGAAGATACAAGATTGAATGATTGAAATATAAATCCAATCTTCGAACGTCGTAAAATCGTTAATTCCTTATCGCTCTTGTCACTAATATCTATGTCGTTAATTTTCACCGTTCCAGATGTAGGCTGTTCAAGCCCAGATGCAATTTGCAAGAGTGTACTCTTCCCAGAACCAGACGGTCCCATAATTGCCGTGAAACTTCCTTTCGTGAACATCACATCAACACTTTGAAGAGCTTGTACGACATTTTCATTCATTCCATATGTTTTCGTTACATGATTAAGCGTTACAGCTTTTTTGTTCATCATCATTCCCCTGTTTTCCTTTTTACTTAAACATGCTAGGTAATAAGTTAACCCAGACATACGTCACTCCTTTTTAAGCTTCAAATCAGTTTAGTATATATCTCTACCATTATTCTATCATTTTCTTATAGAATTACTACCCTGCTCTGGTTTCATTTTAAGTGAGTCCGAAGCCTTAATTTTTTTAGATGAAAGTATCATTGAAAAAATGAATAGAAAAGAATCTGTCCACTGGACACCAAGAAACCCTAGTTACCGCAAATAACTAGGGTTTCATTTTGGTTAGATATAATCTCTCCTTTAACGATTCACCGCCTGGAACTCTTCCTTATTATCTAAATAAACTTTATCTCTATTATTAAGTTCACGAACAATGTTCGCAAATTTCTTTTCATCTAAATTATAGAAATTCATGTTAATCATTGATAAGACAAGTAACACGACAGGAATAATCGTTGCCGTAATCAGAATCCCCTTTAATGCTTCTGGTGACTGAGCCTGATTTGCAACGTATCCAAATTTAGTCAAGACAATTCCTGGGATAATTCCACCTAATGCCATCCCGAATTTGAAGCAGAAGCCGATAGCTGCATAAATCAAACCACTCATTCTTTTACCCGTTTTATAGGTACCGTATTCAATTGTCTCTGGAACAAGTGCCCACATGTACGCTCCAGCAGTAACTGTTCCTGTTGCGGCTACTAATCGGAAGAAAAGAACCAATCCAATATTTGTAGGTGGGACAAACCATAAAGCCAATAAACCTATCATACTTAAAGAGATAGAAATATTTAGTAGTTTTCTTTTTCCTAGCAACTTATTGATTTTAGGTAAAAGCGGTAACACAATCAATGCTGGTAAGCTACCTAGAAGTCCCCACCAACTTACTAAGTCAGAACGACCTACATTAAAGGTAATATAGTAAATTCCTACTGAGTTACTAATTGATTGAACTCCGAAAGTGATGACAAAGAATATGCTCAAAATCACTAGCGGTCGATTCACACGAAATTGCTCAAACAAATCTGTGAACTTGATTTTCTCAGAAGACGGTGGAATCACGATACGCTCCTTCGTACTTGCAAAGGTAAATAACAATAACAAGGTCCCAATAATACCTAATGACGCCATTGTTAATTGCCATCCAAGAGCGACGTTTCCTGTACGATCCCCAAGAAATTCTGATAAAATTGGCACAAAAAATGCCACAATGAGTCCTCCAATATTCGCAAACACCATACGAACAGAGGTAAGACTAACAACTTCATGGTTGTCCCTTGTCATTGCAGTTGTTAAAGCTCCGTAAGGAACATTAATAATCGTATAGATTAATGAAAGCCCTACATACGTAACATAAGCATAGATTAGCTTTCCAACGTCAGAGAAATCTGGTGTCGTAAAGCAAAGAATAGACAAAACTGCAAAAGGAATTGCTCCGAACAATATATATGGACGGAAGCGCCCAAAACGAGTATTTGTTTTATCTACAAGCGAGCCCATAATTGGGTCATTAATAGCATCAAAGACACGTACCAAGAGGAACATCGTCCCAACTGCTGCAGGTGATAATCCAAAAACATCTGTATAGAAAAACAGCAAATAAGTCGAAATAGTCGCAAAAATTAAATTACATGCTAAATCACCTGATGCATATCCTACTTTTTCAATATTACTTATTTTAGTATGATTGTTGTTCATTTTAAACTGGCCCCTTAACTAGAATTTTCGTTCTTCAAAGAAAGGTATTTTAACAAAGAACCCCTCTTTATGAATATTTTCAAAATAAACCTTTAGCGCTTTCAAAAAAAATATCCCCGTTTTCTTATAAATAGTCATATTCCTCCTAAAAGATAATTTATTTAACAAACTAATCATTGCGGTAAATATATCTTATTTTTATGAAATGGTCAAAAGGTATGCTCACAAATATGCATTTTTATCGACAAACTCCGTATTAAAAATATCAAGTACGTAACAAACTTTAATGATAAGATGTATTTGTGAGGGAGGGATGTAAATGCTACAACAATTCAATAACTTAATAGATTACATCGAAACACATTTAACAGAAGAAATATCAGGCAAAGATATTTCAAAAATTGTAGGTCTATCTGATTATCATTTTAAAAGAATGTTTTCGTTTATGGCTGGAATGTCATTAAGTGAGTATATCAAAAATAGACGGTTATCAGTTGCAAATGTTGAGTTAATAAACGGTGCAAAAGTAACAGATGTCGCCTACAAATTTGGTTATCAATCAGTAGAAGGATTTTCAAGAGCCTTTCGTGAATGGAGTGGCTTTTTACCTTCAGAAGTAGCGAAAAACAAAATTCAAAAATCATTTCCTAAGTTTACATTTTTTATAGATATACGAGGAGGAATTTCAATGGAATTCAAAATTGAGAAAAAAGAAAAGTTTCATATTGTGGGCGTATCGAAAAGAGTGCCCATACAGTTTGAAGGTGTGAACAATGACATTTTAGAACTAGCCCAGTCAATTACTGAGCAGCAAAGGAATGAAATGCACCAATTGGCAGATTTATATCCACATCAAGTGTTGAACGTATCTTATGATTATGATGATGGCTACTTAGAAGAAAAAGGCTCCTTAACTCACATGATTGGTTTTGCTACGACAAAAGACAATCCATTCGATGACTTAGAGCAAATTTCCATTGAGGAAAGTTTATGGGCCATTTTCCCGAATCAAGGGCCGTTTCCTGCTACGCTTCAAGATACGATGGCGAAAATTTATTCAGAATGGTTGCCTTCTTCTGATTATGTAATTGCAGATTTACCAGGAATTTCTTTTACAAAACACGATGGACCAGCGGAAAGTGTGTATAGTGAGATTTGGGTTCCAGTAAAGAAAAAAGAGGAGCAATAAAAAAGAGGAAACCCCAGTAAGCTACTTATAGCTTACTGGGGTTTCCTCAAAGAATGGGTTTTTTCATGGAAGAATAAGGTTATTTTGTATTTTTGACTGTGGCTTTCCCTGTTACAGTATCTTTTTCAACAATGTAATTTCCTTCAGTTTTGGAAGTGTGTTCTACAGATTCTGATACGTCAGACTTCTTTTCTCTCAATGTTTCTTTTTGCTGGTTTTCATGATTATTTGAAGCAGCTGGATATTGCTCAGTAACAGTTGTTGTCAAATCTGCTTCCTTATCACTATCATCCACCTCAACAATGTGGTTTCCTTCAGTTTTGGAAGTACGTTCTACAGATTCTGTTGCGTCAGACTTCTTTACTCGCGCTGTTTCTTTTTGCTGATTTTCATGGTCATTTGAAGTGGCTGGATATTGCTCGGTAACAGTTATTTTCAAGTCTGCTTCCTTACCACTGTCATCCACCTCAACGTTGAATTTTCCTTCAGATGTCGGATTGACTTTCGTTTCAACAGTGGAATCTGATATTTTTACTGTTTCTACCTCATGTACCTTGTTGTTGTTTGCCGCAAATGCTGGAATAGCTAGCATGGAAAAAACAGCCACTCCAGAAAATAAAGTTGTAAATACTCCTATTTTTTTCTTTGTCATCGTAATGACCCCTTCCTTTTTGTATGATTCGCTTTTTTAAAACGCTGATTTTTTCTTGAGAAGTAAATCATTTATCAGCTAAGGAAAGTATAATAGGCTCATGTAAAGATAAAATAAAGATAGAATAAAGTTTCTGAGAAGTTTCCAGCCTAATTTCTTTTCACTAGCAAGATACAGCAAAATACACTACAAAAATAACAAGGCTAGATCTAAGGCAAAAAATGCCCTATCCCCAGCCTTGCTATTCTTTTCACCGTATATTTTCTCTGCTATATTTCTAATCACAAGACCATCCCAATCCTAATAAACCCAATAATCAGTTTCTTTCATATCACGCACTAACCGTTCTATTGCCTAGCCATATATTCATCATAAGTCAATCCAGAATCTAATACTTTTCTTGATTCCTCTTTACCAATGTAGCGAATATGCCAAGATTCATAGTGATATCCAGTTAGTGCTTCTTTGTTTTCTGGGTATCGTAAAATAAATCCAAAGTCCGCTAAATGATCATAGAACCAAGAATAGTACGGATTGCTTGCTAGGTCGTTATAATCCATTCCATCGATAGAAACATCCACTGATAACCCTGTTTGATGTTCACTTTGATGAGGACGAGAAATATATTTATCTGTATATTCTTCCCCATAAGTATTGATCATATTGTCGTAAATTTCTTGTTGGAAGCTGGCAGAACGATAACCACTATGGACATAAATAGAGAAGCCTTGCTCATTACAAGCGGCATTAAATGCCTGGAAAGCTTCCGCCGCTTCTTTTCTTAAAGATTGACCTCTAAAATCATCTACAACAACCAAATCAGTCGGCTCCCAATTATCAGGGAATGCGTACACCTTATTTACTAAAACTGTAAGTGCATCTGGGTCCTCTACTGTAATCGGGTCCTCACTATAGAATTCTTTATCAATCCCCATGTTAACATGAGTAACAATATCTTCAACAGACATCTCTTGATTTTCTTCTTGATAAGCATTGTAGCGCTCCAAGTTGCCTTCATGATAGTATGAAAGATGTGAAAATGCTGTAGCGGGACTTGTTGCTTCAGTCGGTTCTGTTGGCGAAGCAGTTTTGTATAGTTGTTGATACATAGTAAATCCGCCAATCAGAATAATAGCCAATGAAATAACACCTATCAGACCCTTCTTCCTAAAATTCATATTAGTTTTCTCCATAACTATTCTCCTATATCAAAGTGAAATTCCTCACCTATGATATCTTTTGTATTTTTTGTAAAAACTTCTATGGCATTAGGTAAATTTTCCTTTAATACAAAATGTTCCCTGTTAAGTGCCTCATTATATTCCTTTAATTTCATCACTTGAAAAGTTCCGTCTCCAAAATGATTAATAAGAGATGTCCAAACAACATTTTCAATGACCACATCTCCATTGTCTTCAACAAAATCTAAAGATAACATACCTCCTAGTTGGGTATCAACGGTTTCCATTGTACTTAAAAAATTTCCGAGACTGTAGGCCACTAGTGTGCGATTACCATTTGTTCCTGTTACCCATTCTAGAGGTTGAATCACATGAGAATGGGTTCCGATAACTAGGTCCACTCCTAAATCTGCAAATAATTGAGCATAGTGTTTTTGTTCTTCTGTTACTGTAGCACTTCCCTCATCTCCCCAATGAGCGGATACAATCACGACATCACTAACCGCTTTCGCTTTTTCTACATCACTTCTGATTTTGTCTTCATCAAATAAAGGAACAGCATAATCATTTGGCAAAGCATATCCATTTGTTCCGTATGTGTAAGCCAACAAGGAGAAAGTGATACCCTTTCGTTCAATTGTTCGAATAGTATCCGCGTCCTCCTGACTATCATAAGTACCCACGTAGATGACATCTTCAAATTGTCGCCAAGTACTCCCTGCATTTTTAATTCCTTCAAATCCTTTATCCAAACTATGATTGGAGGCTCCATTAATCATATCAAAGCCTGTATCAATCAAACCTTGGGCCATTTGAGTAGGAGTATTAAAAGCTGGATACCCTGAAATTCCTAGTGTATCTCCACCTAGTATTGTTTCTTGATTAATAAAGGCTAAATCCGCCTCTTGAATTGTTTCTTTCATCTTTTCATAAGAGCGGGTAAAATCATATTGTCCGTCACCTAAACTACCTTTATTTTCATCTGCATATGTGTACACACGCTCATGACCAATATTATCTCCAACAGCAAGAAAGGACACCACCTCTCTGTCATTGTCTTCATTATTTTCCACTGGCATTGTTATGCTGTCTGCCATGGAAGTGGAAGGTTTGTCCATTGCTAAATAAATCATACAACCTAAGCCTACGATGCATATTGTGCCAACAATGAAGCCTATTGTTTTC
>DAIDKD010000149.1 GCA_027451065.1 Bacillaceae bacterium
ACTTTGGAAAACCGGCCAGATATACGCAAAAACAATAGCTAATAAGACTAAGGTTGGGATTAATAAAATAAAGACAAATCGTGTGCCACCGTAAATTTGAAAGGCACTATTAAACTCTATTTCGCAAAATTTATTATGAATAAAAGCAATTATAATTCCTAAAAGGATTCCAAGAAAGACTCCCATATCTAAAATTTGAACTCCTAAAACCATTGCTTGTCCGCTTCCGCGTAAAGCATCGCTATCAACCAACATTCCCATTAAATCCATGAACTGATTCATTGCATTAATAAATACTAAATAACCTAAAATACTTATCAATCCGGCTTCTGCCTTTTTCTTGTCCACTAACCCAATTGTTAAACCCACACAAAAAATCAAACTAAGATTTGTTAAAATCGTAACTAATGACCCTGATAAAATAGCTCCAAATCCTGTTGTTATTGGATTATCTAGAAAAGGTATGACCTCCAATAATCTTGCGTTCGTAAATAAATTGCCGAGAGCAATCAATATTCCCGCTATAGGTATAAACAAGATCGGTATAAACATTGCCTTTGAAAATTTTTGCATTATTTCCATCGATTTTCCCTCCATTTTTTTGGTTAATTTCAACTTATCACGAAAACGCTTTACTGTATATGTTTTCAAAAGAGTTAGAAACGTGTTTCTAACAAATGAAACACGTTTCTAAGCAGGAAAATATCCTCTTCTCTAGTATTATTTATTACAATGCCAGCATTCTGTCCAATATGCTGACATACCGGGAAGAAAATGGACAAGATTCAGACATGTTGAACGGATTTCTCCAGTGGCATGGCAGTATATCAATCTTTACGGTCACTACGAGTTTAATAGTAGTCAAGAGATGATTAGTGTGAAATACTTTTTCTAACTGCTTTATCACTAGCGCTTTTGTGTTTACGCTGAAAGAATGTTATAATGTGATGATTTTTACAGAAGGGAGATAGTATATGGTTAATTTTGATGCAACTTATCATCCATACCCATCACATAGAAATATGGTGTACAGTAAAAATGGAATGGTTGCCACATCGCAAACATTGGCAGCGCAGGCGGGCCTGAGTGTTATGCAAAAAGGTGGAAATGCCATTGATGCAGCCATTGCTACAGCAGCCTGTCTAACTGTTGTTGAACCTACTTCTAACGGCATTGGAGGAGATGCTTTTGCCCTTGTTTGGACAAAAGGGAAGCTTCGTGGTCTTAACGCCAGTGGTCCGACTCCTAAATCAATTTCGATTGAAGCGGTAAAGGCGTTGGGGTATGAAAAAATACCAGTGATGGGGTGGTTGCCAGTAACTGTACCCGGTGTCCCTGCTGCCTGGGCAGAACTTTCAAATGAATTTGGAAATCTCCCCCTAAAAGAAGTGTTGGAACCAGCTATTGATTATGCTAGGAACGGATTTCCTATATCACCTACTATTGCGCATTATTGGAATCGTAGTTTTGAAATATATGATGCAAAACCAGATAAAGAGGATTTTTCCACTTGGTTTGAAACATTTGCTCCTAATGGACGTGCCCCTAAAGTTGGTGAGATTTGGAAATCAGAAAATCATGCCACCACATTAGAAAAAATTGGTGAAAGTAATGCCAAAAGTTTCTATCATGGGGAATTGGCACAGAAAATAGCGAAGGCCTCTAAAGAAGGCGGTGGTTTTCTGAGAGCAGAGGATTTAGCAGAATTTAAGCCAGAATGGGTGAAGCCTATTTCTACCAACTACCGCGGCTACGATGTGTGGGAGATGCCTCCGAACGGTCAAGGGGTTGTAGCGCTCTCTGCTTTAAACATTTTAAAAAACTTTACGTTTTCAGCGAAAGAGCAGGTAGATACGACCCACAACCAGATTGAAGCTATCAAGTTGGCATTTACAGCTGCGCAACAAGTGGTCACTGACTCGCAACATATGAATGGGAGTCACTTAGAATACTTGCTCGGTGAAGAATTTGCGGATTTTGGGAAAATCCGTGTCAATAATTTTGCTTCCACACCGCAGCCTGTAGAGCTGCCAAAAAGCGGAACTGTCTATTTATGTACGGCAGATAGTGAAGGTAATATGGTCTCCTATATCCAAAGCAATTATTATGGGTTCGGATCGGGAATTGTCATTCCAGAAACTGGTATTGCTCTTCATAACCGAGGATATGATTTTAGCTTAGACCCTACTCATGCCAATAGCTTACAAGGTGGCAAGAGAACGTATCATACGATTATTCCGGGTTTTTTAACAAAAGACGGAGAAGCAGTCGGTCCTTTCGGAGTGATGGGAGGCTATATGCAACCTCAAGGACATGTTCAAGTGATGATGAATATGATCGATTTTGCTCTCAATCCACAAATGGCATTAGATGCTCCAAGGTTCCAATGGATAGAAGGAAAGTCAGTAGAGGTTGAGCCAGGGTTCCCAACGCATATTGCTAGAGGGTTAGCGGCAAAAGGGCATGATATAAAGGTTTCGTTTGAAACAGGTTCGTTCGGACGCGGTCAGATTATTTGGCGTGACCTTGAAACAGGTTGTTTAATAGGTGCAACAGAGTCCCGTTGTGATGGCGGCGTGGCAGCGTGGTAAATTTTAAAATAAAATATTGAAAATGAATGTTTTTTCGACTATATTGGAATGAGGCTTGCAAATAATGAAATCAATTTAGCTATACGAGACAACAACCATAAAAAAGATATACATAAATAATTTTGTATATTTGATAACTATCTCGTTTTGCTTTTGATTTAGAAAGGTTGGTCCATAATGAAAGTTTCAGATTTTGATTTTCATTTGCCAGAAGAGCTAATCGCTCAAACTCCACTGGCAGAGCGGAGTGCATCTCGTTTAATGGTGATGGACGCGAAGAATAATGAAGTAAAACACGATGTTTTTACGAATATTGCAGATTATTTTCAACCAGGAGATACATTATTACTAAATGACACGAAGGTAATGCCAGCTCGTTTAATAGGTGAGAAGGTAGATACGAAGGCGTCTATAGAAGTTCTTTTGTTAAAACAACAAGAAAATGATTGTTGGGAAACGTTAGTGAAGCCGGCAAAACGGGTGAAAGTAGGAACCGTTATTGAATTTGGTGATGGGCGTTTGAAAGCAGAATGTATCGAAGTTGGTGATATGGGAATACGAATCATGAAATTCCTATATGAAGGGATTTTTTATGAGGTGTTAGATGCCCTAGGGGAAATGCCACTTCCTCCTTACATTACAGAGAAATTAGATGATAAAGACCGCTACCAGACTGTTTTTGGAAAAGAAGTTGGTTCAGCAGCAGCTTCAACAGCAGGGCTTCATTTTACTTTAGATTTATTAGATGAAATTCGTGCCAAAGGGGTGAACGTAGTCTTTATGACGTTGCACATTGGTTTAGGAACTTTCCGCCCAGTGAAAGTTGAGGATGTGAAAGACCATGAGATGCATGCAGAATTTTATCAAGTGTCGAAAGAAACAGCTGATATTCTCAATCAAACTCATGCCAATGGGAAGCGGATTATCACATGCGGTACAAGTGCTACGAGAACTTTGGAAACAATTATCCGCGATCACGGTACTTTTGTAGAAAGTGAGGGCTGGACTGATATTTTTATTTATCCAGGTTTTGAATATAAAGCTATCGATGGGATGATTACGAATTTCCATTTGCCGAAGTCTACATTGATTATGATGATTTCCGCTTTGGCTGGAAAAGAATTTATTATGGAAGCCTACCAAGAGGCGATTCGGGAACGTTATCGTTTCTTCAGTTTTGGTGATGCTACGTTGATTTTGAAATAAGAATGGGAGGACATGTTCACCTCTCTTACCGTATTATGCTTAGAAAACTTTATCATATGAAGGTTTTCTAAGTTTTTTTGTGTAGTTTTATTTTCTGAGAAAAAGTGATACTATCTAATGTAGAAAAAGAAAAGAGTCCACCTGCGGCGCAATCAGCACACGAGTCGATATGGGGGCGGTAGGAGCGAGGATATGAACAAAATAACAGCAAAATCCCTGACAATCAAATATGCAGGGGTGCAGGGGATTTATTGGATGGTATTTTGTACCATTAATAGCTTTGCGGCAGTATCATTGCTTGCCAGAAATTTTAACAATCAACAAATCGGTTGGCTGCTAGCATTATCGGGGGTTATATCAGCCGTTTTACAACCAACAATTGGCTCTTTTGCGGATAGAGCGGCGAAGGTCACTTTGAAAATGATTATTTCTGTGATTTCTTTTGTGAATATTGTTCTGTTAGTTGGTTTGGTCGTCACAGATGATAATCTTGTGATTACTAGTATTCTATATGGTGGTATTGTCACATTGACTTTTACTTTACAGCCGTTAGTAAATTCGTTAATTTTTGAATACATAAACAACGGAATGAAGATTAGTTTCGGAATGACACGAGGAATCGGCTCTATTTCTTTTGCAGTTCTTTCTTTTATTTTAGGGCAACTTATCAATCAGCATAGCCCTTCTTTTCTTCCTTTTGTCAGCATTGGCTTATACAGTGGATTGCTGTTGTTGATGCAAACTTTCCCGATAATTGATGAGCATAAAACTTCCCATCAATCCGCGGATAAAAAAGTAGTTACTGAAAGCTTCTGGGTCTTTGTAAAAAAATATGATCGCTTTTTACCGTTTCTATTAGCACTGGTTTTTGTTTTTATTTTTCATACGGTAATCAATACTTATTTGGTACAAATTATGGTTCATCTAGGTGGTAACGAAGGAGATTTAGGGCTATCATTGACAATTGCGGCAGCGGTGGAATTACCTGTGATGCTGGCTTTTGGCTACTTGGTGTCAAAGGTAAGCAATGGAACATTACTAAAGGTTGCAGGGTGTTTCTATATTGTTCGTAGCGTGTTATTCATTATGGCAACAACGGTAGCTATGGTAAACTTTGCACAGTTGTTCCAGGCGCTCTCTTTCGCTATTTTCACACCTGCTTCTGTATATTACGTGAATCAATTAATGAGAGCAGAAGATAAAATAAAAGGGCAAACTTTTATTGTTGGAGCCACTACCCTAGGAAGCGTGTTTGGAAACTTGGTGGGAGGGTGGCTGTTGGAACAATTCACTGTTGATGATATGTTGCTAGTAGGTTTAGCCGCTGCTGTCATCGGTTGTTTGTTATTGTTCTATTCCATCAGAACAAAGGAGCAGAGACGGGTTGAGGAAGCATCTTCCGCTTCTTAATACAGTTCAACTAATTACCAAGTCAAGCTTTCCTCGTTGATAATTAGTTGAATAAATTAAGCATTTACGGGCAGTAATCTTTTTCTTACTGCCTGTTCATTTATCATCTACTATAAGCATTGCACGTATTCTTTTTCTCTTAAAGCTTGTTGCAAGCATATCTACACCGGTAAGCGACATTAGTACAGGTGTCACCCAATGAAGCATAGGGAGATGATTGTATAACTTCACTATCATTGGGTGCAAGAAAAATAGAACACCCATTGATAAAACCATCCAACAAAGAGAGAAGTATAGGCAAACGTGTCCGTGTAATTGAAAATTGATGTCAGAGTAATCCCACCATTTTCCTCCAAAGTATTTTTCCAAAAAAGCGCCCGTCACATATTCCACGATAGTTGGAATGAGGAAGCATAAAATGATGATGACAAAGGAACTATGGAAAAATTTTTCTCCGTAAATCAATAGCACAAGTGCTACTCCATACATAGGTTTTACCGGGCTTTTCAGGAAATTTTCTTTCAAGAACAGACCTGTTGTTTTCCAACTATACATATTTTCTAACATCCAACCACCAAAAGCATACAATAAAAAATAAAAAAATGTCTCTACCATACCTGCCTCCACATTTCTTTTTATGTTAGCTTTTGAATAAAGGGGAGGGTTTATTCCATTATCACGAAAAAAAATAGATTCAAAAACGAACTAAATAAAAAACAAATAATATAACGTTCGTGTTTTTTGTTGACAAATGATTTGTATCTAAATAAAATAGGAGTATTAAAAGCACATCGTATAATATCGGGGATATGGCTCGAAAGTTTCTACCTAGCTACCGGAAATAGCTGGACTACGAGGTGATAAGAAGAATCAACTGCTATTATATTAGGGGTGGTTTTCTTTTCATTCAGTAGATGTAGGGACAGGTAATTACGATGGATTCAGTAACATGAATGAAATCTGATTGTCTGTTTTTTTATGCGATGAAAAAGAAAAAGGAGTAGCAAGATGAAAAAGTATTTTCAATTTGAAGAGTTGGGAACGAATTTTCGAACGGAAATTATCGCTGGTGTAACAACATTTTTATCGATGGCATACATACTTTTCGTGAATCCGTCGATTCTTTCTTTAAGTGGGGTTGAGGGGTTACCATCTGGAACGGGAATGGATGAAGGTGCAGTATTTGTAGCGACGGCGTTAGCAGCAGCTATCGGTTCGTTTCTTATGGGTGTACTGGCAAAATATCCGATTGCCTTAGCACCAGGGATGGGAATCAATGCCTTTTTTGCTTATACGGTTGTCTTGACAATGGGGATACCTTGGGAAACAGCGTTGGCAGGAACACTGACATCTGGAATTATTTTTGTTTTATTATCGGCTTCAGGTATTCGAGAAGCAATTATCAATGCTATTCCAAAAGATTTAAAGTTGGCGGTAGGAGCGGGAATCGGTTTGTTTATCGCATTTGTCGGTATGCAAGGTTCGGGTCTAATTGTTAGCAATGAATCTACACTGGTGGCACTAGGAGATTTAAAAGATGGAAATGTACTATTAACAGTTTTTGGATTGTTTATGACTGTTCTCTTGGTGATGAAAAAGGTTCACGGTGCTGTATTCTACGGTATGGTTGTCACAGCAGTGTTGGGAATTGTAACAGGATTGATTGATATGCCAACTCGAATTGTCAGCAGCATTCCAAGTATTGAACCTACATTTGGAGTCGCGGCTATGAATTTGGGCAATGTTTTCACAGGACAAATGCTTGTAGTTATTTTGACTATGTTTTTCATCGATTTCTTTGATACAGCAGGAACGTTGATGGCTGTAGCAAATCAAGCTGGTTTGATGGAGGAAAACAAATTGCCACGAGCTGGACGCGCGTTACTCGCTGATTCTACAGCAACAATTATTGGAGCGTTATTGGGGACATCAACAACAACATCTTATGTGGAATCATCTGCGGGAGTTGCTGTAGGTGGTCGTTCAGGATTTACAGCAGTTGTAGCAGCAGTTTGTTTTTTATTTTCATTATTTTTCTCTCCGTTATTAAGTGTTGTAACGAGTGCTGTTACAGCGCCGGCCTTAATTTTTGTAGGAATACTAATGGCATCTTCTTTAAGAAACATTGAATGGGAAAGATTGGAGATAGCGATACCGGCCTTTTTCACAGTAATCATGATGCCTCTAACATATAGTATTGCTACTGGATATGCGATCGGCTTCATCTTTTATCCATTTGGAATGGTGCTAGCTGGACGAAAAAAAGAAGTTCATCCAATTATGTACGGATTGGCAGTAGTATTTGCTTTGTATTTTATTTTTACTTAATAGGTGAAATTGCTTATGGAAAAGTAGATGTTGAAAACCACTTTCTCCATAAGCAATTTTTTTAGAAAAAGTAGTTGACTATCTGTTTATATGTTGATATTATTATCTACGTTGCTTTTAAAACAAGAAAAAACAGCAACAAAAAAATGTTTGACATCAAAAATAATTGATGTTAAGATAATGAAGTCGCTTTTGAGCGATGGAAAAAAGTTCTTTGAAAACTAAACAAAACAAGAAACGTCAACGTTAATTCTATATTAACAAAAAAAGAGCAAGACAAACT
>DAIDKD010000150.1:0-3235 GCA_027451065.1 Bacillaceae bacterium
TATATACAATATAACTACTTTTAACAAGTAGATATGAGGAGAAAAAGGTTAATAATCCTTAACAGTTCTCGCCCTCTCGAAATTTTTCCAACATTTCTCTCTCATATAATAAAAAAAATCATCCAAAATATGTAGTAATGACTTGTCTATTTTTGTGAGGTGTTGCATGTGCTAAAAAAATATATCATTATTCTTTTCTGCTGTTTGCTTCTCCCATTTTCCAAAGCATATAGCGAAGAGGTATCTGATTCCTCAAATAAACGAATGGCATTGTATAAAAAGATGGAAACTATCTCCCTCGTTCCTTGGTATTATTTTGCCGCTATGGACCAATACGAAGGGAATGTTCGCGCTGTTCGCAACGATATTCCAAAGCAGACCAGCACAATCGCCATTTACATAAAACCAGAAATTTGGTCAGGAATTGCCAACCCTAACGAAAATGACACAAATCCTGTTACGATTTCCTTATTCGGTGGAATCGGTCTAGATGGCAATGATGATGGTGTTGCTGACAGAGAAGATGATGAAGACATCTTATATACAATTATGGAAAAACTTCAGCTGCACGACAGCAGCAAGAGTCAAATTAAAATTGCTTTATGGAATTACTATCATCGTGCAAAAGCAGTAGAGTTAATTATGGAATATGCGAATATATATCAACATTATGGAACTGTCGATGTGAAAGGGAGCGCCTTTCCTGTTCCCCTTCATAGTATCTACACTTACAGAAGTACTTGGGGAGCAGCACGGGGCTTCGGTGGACGACGTTCTCATGAAGGAACAGATATTTTTGCTGGCTACGGTGTTCCAGTGCGTTCTACTTGCTATGGCATTGTGGAAACAAAGGGTTGGAATAAATATGGTGGCTGGAGAATCGGCATTCGTGATTTATACAATAATTACCATTACTACGCTCATTTAGGAGGATTTGCCAAAGATATTACTGTAAAACAAATTGTTGAGCCGGGAGATGTGATTGGATTTGTTGGGAGCACGGGCTATGGACCTCCAGGAACTGCCGGGAAGTTCCCGCCCCACTTACATTTTGGAATGTACAAAGATAACGGATATACAGAATGGTCATTTGACCCCTATCCTCATTTAAAATTGTGGGAACAGACAGAGAGAAAAAAAGAATAAACTAGTACCTTTGTTGTCAAGCCCCTTTATTTTACTATATAATAAAGTTATCAAAAAAGTGGGCTAATCATACATTTTTTAAGATAAAGCCTGCTAAGAAAAGAGGTAGTTTATATGAGGCTTGCAATACTAGGTTCCGGAAAAATTGTCGCTGATTTTTTGACGATGGCCAGAGACTTACCGGACACAGAATTAGTGGCAATACTTGGAACTGAAGCAGGAAAACCAAAAGTGGAAGTCATGAAAAATGAATATGGCATCGGAAAAGTATATACAGTATATGAGGAATGTTTAAAAGATACAGATATTGACACAGTGTATATTGGATTACCTAATCATCTCCATTATTCTTTTGCCAAAGAAGCCTTATTAAATGGAAAAAATGTCATTTGTGAAAAACCATTTACAATAAAACTGTCTGAGTTTGCTGAACTAAAAGAGCTAGCCAATGCCAAAAACCTAATCTTGATTGAAGCAATCACAACACAATATTTAACAAATTATTTGTCAATGAAGGAATCCATTCAAAATTTAGGAGATTTGAAAATAATTGAATGTAACTATTCTCAATATTCTTCTCGATATGATGCTTTCAAAAATGGTGAAATCTTACCGGCTTTTAATCCTAAATCAGGCGGCGGAGCTTTGATGGATATAAACATATACAATATTCACTTTGTTGTCGGAATTTTAGGTAAACCAAGTTCCATTACTTACCATGCAAATATCGAGAGGGATATTGATACATCTGGTATTCTATTATTGGATTATCCAAATTGCAAAGTAGTTTGTATCGGCGCTAAAGATTCGACAGCACCTATAAGAACACTCATTCAAGGTGACAAAGGATCCATTGTTTTAAATGGTCCTGTTAATATTTGTGATTCCTTTGAGGTGAATATGAATGGACAGGATAGCCGAAAAATCGATAACAAGGTGCACTCTCACAGAATGTATGAAGAATTTTGCGAGTTCGCACGAATTATCAAAGAAAGTGACTTTTCTAAAGCAAATCAAATGTTAGAGCATAGTCAACTTGTAATGGAAATTGCAGAAGAAGCTTTGGCTGATGCAGGAATTAAGTTAGGTTAATTAGCATCTATAAAGCTGAATTGAAAGAGATTAATCAAAGATTCCGTTTATACTACATTCTTCTATAAGAAAAGCGTAATGAACAAAATTAGGCAAAACTTAGCCAATTCGGTTCGTTACGCTTTTCTCTAGTAACTATTCAGTACTCTCTACCACATAATCATCTTGTGACATAGTAAGTATTATTTTACCATCACGTTTGGTTTTCCTTACTTGTTGTTTATCCCCATAGGTCAAGCTCTTCCACCCAAGCATTCACATCATTTTCAGCAGAAGTCAATGTATTTCGTGACATAGATAGAACATTTTCAATGACTGTGGCATCTGGATGCAAATCAGCAATTGCGTCGATTGTACGAGGAAAACCACCTCCACCATTTGTTCCGAATGGGACAATCGTCTTGCCGCTGAAATCATGTTCTTCAAGAAAAGTATACAGAACCATAGGCATATCTCCCCACCAAGTAGGAAAGCCAATAAAAATAATATCGTAATCATCCAGATTGTCTATATGAGCAGCCAGCTCTGGTCGTGCATTTTGAGCTCTCTCTTCATTAGCAAATTCCAAAAGTTGTTCCCGTGTCTCCGGATATTCCTGTACAGTTTCTATAGAGAATAACTCTCCTCCAGTTGCCTGTGCAATATTCTGTGCGACAAACTGAGTATTTCCAAGAAACTCATCATCATTTATGAAAAGACGGCTAGCAGCTGATACAGCATCGACATCATCAGGTATAACAGGCATGCTAAAGTATGCGATTAAAATATTAGTATCTGTTTCAGTTTCTCCAGAAGGGGAATCCGAAAGTTCTGGTGTGGATATTTCCGCTGACATTGCACTGTCAGCAGACGGTGAAGGATTATTTCTGTCACAGGCAACTAGTACGAAAATCACCATAAACGTAAGTGCCAGCATTTGTAATTTTTTCATTTTCAGTTCTCCTCTTGTTACTTATAATGATCAGCCCTTATTCCACCAATTAGATAAAGTAAAACT
>DAIDKD010000150.1:3245-7715 GCA_027451065.1 Bacillaceae bacterium
TTCATCCCCTACTGAAAATTTGATTTGTAGATTAGCCATAACCCATTATTTTCAAGAGGTTCTACTTTTTCTAAAGAAAAACCGACCACAGGTTGAAATATATTTTCACCGTATTCAAATAGTGATACTGAATTGGAAGTTCCTTCTATCATTGGAACTAGTATCAAACTTAATTCATCGACTAACCCTGCACTTAAGAATGAACCATTGATATACCCACCACCCTCAAGCATAAATTCGTTAATATTGAAGTACTGACTGATTTTATCAAGGGCTAATGTTAAGTCTAGTTTCTTGCTTTTCCCTGCAAATATGTAGGAAATACCAATTGCTCGAAGATGTGCTAAGTATTGATTGCTGACAATTTCACTTAACACAGTGATAATATGTTCTCCCTGACGGTCTTCATAGTCTTCAGCAATTGTCCCTTGTTCCCAACCTAATTTTCCAGAAGGGTCAATCGCAATAGCATACGCAGTAGCGCTTGTATCGGCAATGAAGTCTTCACGAGGAATAAAGGTATCAGGATACTTAGACAAATCTATCTGTTTCCCATATGTGATATCCTTTTCAAAAGTTACTCGACCGCAAATCCACGCCTTAGGATTATACTTTTCGTGAATGTTCTCGTACTCTTTACTAAAATACTCAAAACCTGTGGCCCCTAAATAGTTCCCATCAATTTTACCGTCTAATGACATTGCCATATGGCAAATTACTCTGTACGATTTCATAGATACTCTCCTTTTTTCACTACCCTTATTTAATTACATTCTTTATGTCCTCTATAATTAACTCCTCATTTAAACGATAGCGTTCATAGAGCTCATTTATGCCCACTCTATCAGTAAACTCTTTTGTTGCCCCATAGTTTAGTACCTTCATATCCTTATCACCATAGAATCTTGAGATTTTTTCACCAAACCCGCCATCAAGCACTCCATCCTCTAAAGTAATAACTAATTGATGGTTTCCTTGCAGTTCAGCAAGCATGTCTTTATCTATACCGCTGATAAATCTAGGGTTTATTAATGTAGCATTTATACCCATTTCTTCTTTTAGCTTTCCTTGGACTTTCTCTCCTAATTGATAGAATGAACCAAGAGCCACAATAGCAACTTTACTTCCCTCATTCATCTTCTTAAACTTATTTAATTGAGAGAAGTCAGCATCTACTTTTTCTCCAGTTGATACCACAGCTTTATTCGGTATTCTTATTGCAACAGGATGCTCAACTTGTTCTATCCCCCATTCTACCATTGCAAGACATTCTTCTTTACTTGTTGGGGAAAGATAAACAATATTTGGAATGTTGGAGATTAACGGTATATCGAATATCCCTAGATGTGTTACATCTGTTCCTGATATTCCTCCTGATTGAACAAGAATAAGAGCGGGGTTATCATTTATTGCTAAGTCTTGAGATAATTGATCGTACGTTCTTTGGATAAACGAACTATGAATTGATACTACCGGCTTACCACCTTGTGAGGCGATACCTGAAGCGAGCGCTATCGCATGCTCTTCCGCTATGCCCACATCTACAAATTGTTCTGGATGACTGTCTCTAAATTTATTAAAGCCCAGCATTGGAGTCCCTGGGGATATTCCTACTATCCTATTATCTTTGCTTGCTTTTTCACATAAGAAAGCATCTATGATTTCCTTATAATCTTCACTTGAAGATTCGAATAACGTTTTTTTCGTTTCTAAATCAAACGGCATAATATAATGGAAATCCTCTTTATTCAGTTCTGAATCTGCATAACCCTTTCCTTTTTCAGTGTACATATGAACAACGATAGGATGATCAGAATCCTTCACTTTTGAAAAGGTTTCTATTAATGATTCCAAATTATTGCCGTCTTTTATAAAATGATATTCGAATCCTAATGATTGAAAGAAATTATTTTCCGCTTTCCCATTCGTTTCACGAAGCCTAGCTAAGTTTTGGTACAATCCCCCGTAATTTTCCGCGATGGATATGTCATTATCATTTACTAGTATGATAATGTTTTTTCCAGAAGCTGCCGCATTATTCAACCCTTCATATGCTTCGCCACCGCTTAAAGAACCGTCTCCAATAACTGCAATAATATTTTCATTTGTGCCTTTTATGTCACGGGCTTTGGCAAGTCCACAAGCTAAACTAACAGAAGTGGATGTATGTCCAACAGTAAAGAAATCATGCTCACTTTCCTTTGGAGAGGTGTATCCCGATATACTACTGAATTCATTAGAATCAATAAATCCATTTTTTCTACCTGTTAATATTTTATGAGGATATGATTGATGGGAAACATCATAAACAATCTTATCTATTGGCGAATGAAATACATAGTGCAGTGCTATTGTTGCTTCCACCATACCTAAGTTCGGGCCAAAATGCCCTCCAGTTTTGCTTACTTTTTTTATGATAACCTCCCTTATTTCGTCTGCTAATGTAAATAGCTGTTCTTTGCTAAGCTCTTTTAAATCTTTCGGTGAATTAACTTTATTTAAAACATTTAATGCCATCTAACTTTCCTCCTGAACAATATTCTGAAAATAGTAATTCTATCAATGTCTAAACTTGCAACTTAATAAATTATTGGCGGTGAAGCCTTCCTCCCCTTTCGTTTATTACATCTGCAATTCATCGTAGCACTTAAAGTCAAGTTTAAGTCAACAATTTTTCTAAATTATTTTCATTGAGATGCTGTTCACTTCAAGAGGCTTTCCCTACTATCGTCATGAATAAAACTAAATATTTGTAATTCCTATTGACTTAACCTTAACTTTAAGTGTTAGTATGAAATTAATTGATATAGAAAGACTACTTTTTAAACGAATATTTCTGTTGGTGATGAAAGGAGATGTACAATGAATATTTCTGAAGCTGCCACTAAGGTAGGACTAACCCCTGTAACATTACGGTACTATGAAAGAATTGGTTTAATCCCAGCCGTGAAACGTAAAAATGGAGGAATCAGAGATTATCAAGAAGCAGATTTGCAGTGGATTGAATTTATTAAATGCATGAAAAGTGCTGGTTTGTCTATCGAATCTTTAATTGAGTATACTTCTCTATATATTCAAGGGGATGCAACTTCTGAAGCTAGAAAAAACATTTTAATAGAAGAAAGAGAAAGCCTTCAAAAGAAATATCAAGAAATTGGAGAAACTCTCGCTACATTAGATAAAAAAATTGATTTTTACGATTCACAAAACTGTTGATAAAAGAAAGGGTAAAAAATACAATGACAATTGAAAACAAAGTAGTTGTAATTACAGGAGCAAGTTCAGGAATCGGAGAAGCTACAGCAAAGCTATTAGCTGAGAAAGGTGCAAAGGTTGTACTTGGTGCAAGACGTGAAGAGCATTTAATAAAATTAGTGGAAGAAATCAAATCCAATGGTGGTCAAGCGGCTTATCGTGTCACAGATGTTGTGAATCCAGAGGACAGTCAACAACTTGTTCAACTAGCTAAAGATACTTTTGGTGGTGTTGATGTTATCTTCTTGAATGCTGGAATCATGCCAAATTCACCACTATCTGAATTAAAAACTGACGAGTGGAACAGTATGGTTGATGTGAATATTAAAGGTGTATTGCACGGTATCGCCGCAGTACTGCCAACATTTACAGCACAAAAGTCTGGCCATATCATCACTACTTCATCAGTAGCTGGTCTGAAAGCTTACCCAGGGGGAGCCGTTTATGGTGCAACAAAGTGGGCCGTTCGTGATTTAATGGAAGTTTTACGTATGGAGTCTGCACAAGAAGGCACGAACATTCGTACAGCAACTATTTATCCAGCAGCAATCAACACAGAGTTGTTAGATACAATTACTGACAGGAATGTTTCCGAAGGTATGACTGCGTTGTACGAACAATATGGTATTACCCCTGATCGAGTTGCAAATGTTGTAGCATTCGCGATTGATCAACCAGAAGATACGAACGTTAATGAGTTTACAATCGGGCCAACAAGTCAACCTTGGTAATCATGACAAGAGTAAGATAAGAATAAAGTTATTCATTTTTTAAGATTTGGCTGTCGTGAATACCACGATAGCTTTTTCATTAATGCGATGTAAACCTGGTTTGAAGGAAGTATGGAGAGGAGTCACAAAAGCGTGAAACTTATTGACCAGCAATTATTAACAGGAGAAAGAGCCTTATTTAAAGAAAGGGACTTGAAAGTTACAAACTCTGTCTTTGCAGATGGTGAATCACCTTTAAAAGAATCAAGAAATATTCAATTAGAAAATGATATTTTCCGTTGGAAGTATCCCTTATGGTATTCAGAAGATATTATCGCAAATAACATTACCCTCGCTGATACTGCGCGGTCGGGGATTTGGTATACACATCATATTACAATCACAAATAGTTTCATTCAAGCACCAAAAACTTTTCGTAGATCCACCAACATCATTTTAGAACATGTGGATATGCCCAATGCTCTAGAAACCTTATGGAACTGTG
>DAIDKD010000151.1 GCA_027451065.1 Bacillaceae bacterium
TACCGAATAAAAGGATTTTACCCGAAAATAATGTAAAATAGCCGAGACTGTGATAACGGTCGTCTCTCGACTAATTATCACAGTCTCGGCTAAATTCTCGCTTCTACTGTCCCACTCTTTTTATCTGAACATCTTTCGTTAATTCTCCTACTACATAACTTGCGGCAATCAAGCCTGCTACAGATGGAACAAAAGCATTAGATGACGGTGGCATTTTTGCTTTTCTGATTGGAGTATTTTCATCTGAAACAATTTCCTTACGAATGTCCTCGTTAATGATAATTGGGCTTTCATCTGAGAAAATAACCGGTACTCCTTTTGTAATTCCTTCTTTGCGTAGCCTTGTGCGAATGACTTTCGCAATTGGATCATGGCTTGTTTTTGAAATATCAACGATTTGAAAGCGAGTTGGATCCATTTTATTTGCCGCTCCCATACTTGAAATAATCGGAATGTTTCGCTCTAAGCATTCTTTGATTAAATGTATTTTATAGCTGATTGTATCTGAAGCATCTATGACAAAATCTAAATCATAAGAGAAAAATTGCTCGTACGTTTCCTCTGTATAGAACATTTGCAAATCAATTACTTCACATTCAGGGTTAATGTCCGCAATGCGCTCCTTCATCAATGTACTTTTCGGTCTTCCTACTGTGGAAAGCAATGCATGAATTTGTCGATTCACATTGGTTATATCGACAACATCTTTATCCACTAAAATAATTTTCCCGACACCTGACCGAGCTAGTGCTTCCGCTGCAAAAGAACCGACACCACCTATTCCTAGAATTGCAACAGTGCTATTCTTTAATATATCTAACCCTTGTTTTCCAATTGCTAATTCGTTTCTCGAAAATTGATGTAACATTGTTGTCTCCTTTTTTCATGCAAAAGGCATCTCCACGAAGAGATACCTTTTGATATATTGTTTCTTGTTTCCCTTACTTTGATTCTTCCACTAATTGTAAACGTAATTCCTCTAATTGTGCTCCGGCCACAGCACCAGGTGCCTGAGTTAACAAGCAACTTGCACTAGCTGTTTTAGGGAAGGCAATTGTATCACGAATATTTGTACGACTAGCGAGTATCATGACAAGACGGTCTAACCCTAATGCAATTCCTCCATGAGGTGGTGTTCCGTAATCAAATGCTTCAAGCAAGAAGCCAAATTGCTCATTCGCCTCTTCTTGATTAAACCCTAATATGCCGAACATTTTTTCTTGAATATCACGTTCATAAATACGTAATGAACCTCCACCTAACTCATATCCATTTAATACCAGATCATAAGCTTGAGCACGAACACGAGCTGGTTCAGTATCTAGCAACTCTATGTCTTCACGGACAGGCATTGTAAACGGATGGTGCGCTGCTGTATAACGATTTGCTTCTTCATCAAATTCAAGTAGTGGCCAGTCGGTTACCCATAGGAAGTTGAACACAGACTCATCAATCAAACCTAAATCTTTCCCAAGCTTAGAACGCAATGCTCCTAAGCTATCGGCAACAACACTTTTTTTATCTGCTACAAAAAGTATCAAGTCACCCGCTTCACCTTCTACAATTTGTTGTAATGTATCACCATCTTCAGTAAAGAATTTGGCAATCGGTCCCGTCAGTCCTTCCTCCGTTACTTTTAACCAAGCAAGGCCTTTTGCGCCGTAACGTTTCACAAACTCCGTTAAGGCATCAATATCTTTACGAGAATATTTATCCGCTGCCCCTTTTACGTTCAGGGCCTTTACTTCTCCTCCACCGTCTACAGCATCATGGAATACTTTAAAGCCACATGTGCTTGCAAATTCACTTACGTTTATTAACTCCATTTCAAAACGAGTATCTGGCTTATCTGAACCATAGCGACTCACTGCTTCGTCGTAAGTCATACGTGGAAATGGTCCTGCTATATCCATCCCTTTTGCATCTTTCATTACTTTTACCATCATTCTTTCTGTCATTTCGATGATTTCTTCTTGACCTAAAAATGATGTTTCTATATCTATTTGGGTAAACTCTGGTTGACGGTCTGCACGTAAATCTTCATCACGGAAGCAACGAGCAATTTGATAATAACGTTCAAATCCAGCCACCATTAATAATTGCTTAAAAAGCTGAGGTGATTGAGGTAAAGCATAAAACTCACCACCATGAACACGACTTGGCACTAAATAATCACGTGCACCCTCAGGAGTAGATTTCGTTAAAATTGGTGTTTCTATATCTAAGAACGATTCACTGTCTAAGAAATCACGCACTGCTTTTGTCGCTTTATGACGTAACGAAAATGTCTCAAACATAGATGGTCTACGTAAATCTAAGTAACGGTGTTTTAAACGAACATCTTCGGCAACATCCGTTTCATTTTCAATAGCAAAAGGTGGTGTTTTCGAAGCATTTAAAATAACAATTTCAGATACTAGAACTTCTACATCGCCGTTAGCCATCTTCTTATTAATAGCCTTCTCGTCACGAGCCACTATCTCTCCTTTTACATGTAGTACATATTCAGAGCGAACTGTTTCAGCAATGGCTAGTGCTTCCGGTGCAGTTTCGGGGTTCACAACTACCTGAACGATACCTGAACGGTCACGCAGGTCAATAAAAATCAGCCCGCCTAAATCACGTCGCTTTTGTACCCATCCTTTTAACTCTACTTGCTTTCCAATCTCATGTTTACGTACTTCTCCACACATATGTGTTCTTTGTCCCATTTATATTTCCTCCCTTGTTCTTCTAGTGGGAATCTCACTGTTTCGTTAGTCTAATTAAGTATTCTACCACTTCAGCCAAAGCTACTTCTTCCTGATTCCCTGTTGCCATTTCTTTCACATTGATGACATTTCTTTCTAATTCATCATCGCCTAATACTGCTACAAATTTTGCATTGGCACGGTCAGCTGCTTTAAATTGCGCCTTTACTTTTCGGCTAAGATAATCTTTGTCACATGAAATACCTTCTTTTCGGGCTTGTCGTAGCAATTCTGCTGCTTTTCTATTTGCATTCTCTCCCATGGCTACAACATAACAATCAAGCCCAGTTTCCAATGGAATCTCAATTTTTTCAGCTTCCAAAGCGTTAATCAAGCGATCTATGCCTATACCAAAGCCGATTCCAGGTGTTTCCGGTCCACCGATTTCCTGAACAAGACCGTTGTAACGTCCACCACCGGATAAAGTTGTAATTGCTCCGAAGCCTTCTGATTCACTAATGATTTCAAAAACAGTATGATTATAGTAATCTAGTCCACGGACAAGATTTGAGTCAAATACATATTCGATATCCATTGCTTGTAAATATTCTTTTACTTGCTCAAAGTATTCTTTGGATTCCTCATTTAAATAGTCAATGGTCTGTGGTGCTGTTTCCATTAATGGATTTTCTCTATCTTTTTTACAATCTAAAATACGCAACGGATTTTTTTCTAATCGAGCCTGACAATCACTACAAAACTCTTCAATATGTGGTTTGAAATGGTTGATTAATGCCTCACGATGAGATTTACGGCTTTCTACATCCCCTAAGCTATTTAAGAGAACCTTGATTTTTTTCAAGCCAAATGATTCGTAAAAATCTACTGCCAAAGCAATAACCTCTGCATCAATACTTGGTTCTTTGCTCCCTAACGCTTCTACACCAAACTGGGAAAATTGGCGGTAACGCCCTGCTTGTGGTCGCTCGTATCGGAACATAGGTCCCATATAATATAGTTTTGTTGGCTGAGTTGCATCACCGAACATTTTATGTTGCACATATGCTCTCACAATCGGTGCTGTTCCTTCTGGGCGAAGGGTTAAGCTGTCTTTTCCTTTTTGCACCAATGTGTACATTTCTTTTTGAACAATGTCAGTTGTTTCTCCTACCCCTCTTTTGAAAAGTTCTGTATTCTCAAACATAGGTGTACGGATTTCTTTGTAATGGTAATTTTTACAAATTGTGTGTACTTTTTCTTCAATATACTGCCATAACTCTACCTTTCCCGGCAAAATATCCTGTGTTCCTCTTGGAATTTGAATCGCCATTATGTATCCTCCTTGGTGAGATAATTAAGAAAAGCGAAAGCGTCTGGAACAGCCTCAATTGGTAAATGTTCTTTCTAGCTAAAAGTACTGTTTTCCTTTACAGTGAAAAGAACATTTGATGCCTAGAGGCTAGGCGCTGGATCTGAGCATTAAAAAAGGCCCCCATCCCTACTGATAATCAGTAGGGACGAGGGTCTTAAGCCCGTGGTACCACCCTAATTAAAGACAATAAAGTCTTTCACTTTTTCATTAACGCTGTTACACGTCCATCTCCTACTAAAGAAAACTTGTTCAGAGCGGAACCTACAGGGGGTTCATTCAGTAAATCATCATATAGAAATGCTTTCAGCCAACGGCATTCCTTCTCTGTTTATGTGTACTTTTACTTACTTTGCCCTATCATCGGTTTATTTATAAAATTTTCTTTGCTTCCATACGATTGTATATAATGTTACTTTCCTAATACCTTCTTGTCAAGCACGTTGGATGTGATTTTTCAACTTTTTCACATCTCGCATGCTAATTCCAAATTCAGAAGCCATTTCTAGCATGGTACTTGTGCTCTCTTTAAAAAGAAAATCATGAAAATTTACATCAAATAATTGATTACCTCTATTTATAGAAGCAGTTCCCTTGCCGTTTGTTCTCATCTTCTTCAACTCCTACCCAAAAATTTCACTTTCATCAGTAGCATTTCCAAAAGTAACATTTTTTAAAAGGTTTTTTCAAGAGAAGACAGAATACATGGAGAAAAACATTTTTTGAAGATTTAGGAGAGAAATCATGTCGAAGAAAAAATTCTCGATTCTTTTTAGCAGCTTTGTGGTTTTATTACTTCTTTTCATAGGGTTATACGAGAAGAAATCACCTTCTCAAACGTTATCTGGTATGGTTATTGTATTAGACCCTGGCCATGGCGGAAAAGATAACGGAGCAGAAGGTCAAGATACCATCGAAAAAAAGTTGACATTACAAACAGCAAAGAAATTAAAAAAAGCCCTAAACCGCTTAGGAGCCACTGTCTTGCTTACAAGGGACAATGATACTTTCATTTCATTAGAAGAGAGAGTAACTTTTGCTGAAGAAAAAAATGCTGATTTGTTTATGAGCATTCATTATAACAGTTCACCAGCTGAAGAACCTAATGGTATTACTACATATTATTATGATGATAAATGGAAAAACCCTCTTGCAACTACTATCCACAATTATCTTATTGAGGAAACAAAAGCAAACGACAGGCATGTATTATTTGGTGACTTTTTAGTACTTCGTGATAATTCTGTTCCTTCTATTTTACTAGAGCTAGGATTCCTAAGTAACAAAAATGAAGAGAAGGAAATTAATCGTGCCACTTATCAGGAAAATCTTGTCAAGGCAATATGTGATGGGATTATTACCCATAAGGAAAAAGAGCATAAGCTATCTAAAAAGCCTTCTAGCTAAGTAATAAACAGACGAGGTGACTTCCTCATCTGTTTAATTACTCTCTATTATCAGTGTCACCGGTCCATCATTTACGAGGGAAACATCCATCATTGCCCCAAACTTCCCTGTTTCCACATGAATTCCTTTTTCTGCTAATTTTTCATTAAAGTAGTTATATAGCTGCTCTGCTTGCTCCGGTCTTGCAGCTTGAGAAAAACTTGGTCGTCTTCCTTTTCTGCAATCTCCGTACAAAGTGAACTGAGAAACAGACAGGATTTGCCCACCTACATCCATTAAAGATAGATTCATTTTCTCATTCTCATCTTCAAAAATTCGTAAATTAGCAATTTTATCTGCAAGAAAATCAGCCTCTTTCGCCGTATCCTCATGAGTAATTCCTACCAATAACATATACCCAAAAGGAATTTTACCAACTATTTCTCCATCTACAGTCACACTAGCTTCTCTTGTTCTTTGAACCACAATTTTCATAAAAACTCCTCATTCCTATCATTCTTCTTTCATTGTCTCCTCAAGGCTATCCGCTTTTCTAAAATGAGTGGTCGGCTTGTGCCGACCACTCATTTTAATGCATAATCCTGCGTACAGAATAAATGTCTGGCAATTGCTTCACTCGATCAACAATTTTTTGCAGATGCGCTGTATTCAAAATTGATATGGATATATTAATAGTTGCTACTCTATTTCGATCTGTTCTTCCTGAAACAGCTGAAATGAAAGTTTTCGTTTCATTTATGGCTGACAATACTTCATTTAAAATCCCATTATGATCATGTCCAATAATTTCAATGTCAACATTGTATTCTCGCGTGGGATTTCCTTCCCACTGAACCTCTATTAATCTCCCCGTTGCTTCTTCCCCTTGAAGATTGACACAATCAGCACGATGAACTGTCACACCCCGTCCTTTCGTAATAAAACCGACTATTTCATCCCCTGGAACTGGGTTACAGCATCTCGCTACACGAATTAACAAATTGTCAATTCCTGGGACGAAAATACCACAACTCCCTTTCTTTTTGACCGTAGACGGTTTCTTTAGCTCAACTACTACATCTTCAATTGGGGTTGGAGCCTTTTCTTGCTCTTTTCTTTGTTTCTCAACTAAACGTGTCGTTACCTGCGCCGCCGTAATACCACCGTAGCCAATTGCCGCATACATATCCTCTTCGTTAGAAAAATGAAATTTGTCTATTGCACGTTTTAGATTTTCATTCGTCAATATCTCTTTTGCATCAAAACCAGCAGCCTTAATTTCTTTTTCGACCGCTTCTTTCCCTTTTTCTACGTGCTCTTCTCTACGCTGCTTTTTAAAGAATTGACGAATTTTATTTTTTGTGTGAGATGTTTGTGCGATTTTTAACCAATCTTGGCTCGGACCATAAGAATGTTTAGATGTTAAAATCTCAACAATGTCACCTGTTTGCAAAGGATAGTCCAATGTCACCATTTTTCCATTTACTTTTGCACCAACAGTTTTATTCCCTATTTCAGAGTGAATACGATATGCAAAATCAATTGGCACCGAACCCTTTGGCAATTCCATTACATCCCCTCTTGGTGTAAACACAAACACCATATCAGAGAACAAATCAATTTTTAAAGATTCCATAAACTCTTCAGCGTTTGCGGCCTCTTGCTGCCATTCTATAATTTGACGGAACCAGGTTAATTTATTTTCAAGGGTTTCTTTTTGATCAACTTGGGTGCCTTCTTTATAAGCCCAGTGGGCAGCAACCCCATATTCTGCAACTTGGTGCATGGCTTTCGTACGGATTTGTGCTTCAAATAATTCTCCGTGGGTACCCATTACCGTTGTATGAAGAGATTGGTATAAGTTCGCTTTCGGCATTGCTATATAATCTTTGAAACGACATGGCATCGGTTTCCAGCAAGTATGAATAACACCTAAAACAGCATAACAATCTTTAATGCTATCTACAGTAACCCGAATTGCCAATAAATCATAAATTTCATTGAATTGTTTGTTTTTTTGAGTCATTTTTCGATAGATACTATAAATATGTTTTGGACGCCCAGAAATATCTGCTACTAAATCCATTTCTGCCAGCTTTTCATTCATCTCTTGAATAATTCCATCCAGTTGCTCCTCACGTTCCGCACGCTTTCTCTTCATCAAGTTCACAATACGATAATATTGTTGCGGATTTAAATATCTGAGCGATGTATCTTCGAGTTCCCATTTAATTTTAGAAATTCCTAACCGATGAGCAAGGGGAGCAA
>DAIDKD010000152.1 GCA_027451065.1 Bacillaceae bacterium
ATCCAAAAGCGAGGGTGATGGTGTAATGGCGAAGAAAGGTGATTGGGTGCTCATTCATTCTGTGGTCTTAACAGCAGAAGAAAGAGCAGACCAGATTCCGTCTGATACAAAAGAAGTTCCACTGGAAATGTGGATGAAGGGCTGTTTGCAAGAGGATGGAGAGCTTGGTGACCAAGTGATGGTGCAGACTGTTACTAATCGTTTTGAAACGGGAGAGCTGATCGAAATAAATCCAACCTATCGTCACAGCTTTGGAGAGTTCATCCCAGAAATTTTAGAAATTGATAAGAGGTTGCAGGAAATCCTTTATGGAGGTGACCTGAATGCAGATACTGAAAACTAGTTATGAAGAAGTAATGTCACGCAAATCACAGATTATGCGCGATTCAGTCCAAATAGATTACGAGCAGTTTCAAGAAGGGACAATTGCTTTCAATTATGAAAGAATGATGGCTGAAACAAGCTATTCAATGGAGGAAATGCGCAGCATTCAAAAAGCTGTCGGGGTAGGAAATACACCAATCATTGAATTGAAAAATCTTACGAAGTTAGCAAGAAAATATGCTCCAAAAGGAAAAGGCGCTCGCATTTTTATTAAAGATGAGGCGGCTAATGCTTCTGGAAGTTTTAAAGACCGCCGAGCTTCAGTGGCTGTTTATCATGCCAAAAAGCTAGGCTATAAGGGTGTAATCGCAGCTACTAGTGGAAATTACGGTGCAGCTGTTGCTTCACAGGCAGCTAAATTAGGATTGAAGTGCATTGTTGTTCAAGAATGCTATGATTCAAAAGGGACTGGGCAACCGGAAATTGTTGAAAAAGCTAGGAAGTGTGAAGCTTTAGGTGCAGAAGTTGTGCAGCTGTCTGTAGGTCCGGAATTATTTTATAAGTTTTTATTATTACTTGAAGAAACGGGATATTTCAATGCTTCCTTGTATACACCCTTTGGTATTGCTGGGGTGGAAACACTAGGATATGAAATTGCTGAACAATTCACCTCAGAACTTGGAAAACTACCAGATGCTATTGTTTGCACCAATGCAGGTGGAGGGAATTTGACGGGAACAGCACGGGGATTAATGAGAGCGGGTGCAGGTAAGGGTGTTGAAATCATTGGAGCTAGCGTCAATCTAAGTGGCTTACATATGGCTTCTGACCATGACTTTAACCGTAAATCCTTTACAACAGGGCACACTGGCTTCGGTGTTCCTTTCACAACATGGCCAGACCGTTCAGATGTTCCACGTTCGGCGGCACGACCGTTACGATATATGGATCGTTACGTCACGGTGACGCAAGGAGAAGTCTTCTATATGACAGAAGCTTTGGCAAACTTAGAAGGCTTAGAAAAAGGACCAGCAGGAAATACATCTTTGGCAGCGGCATTTTCCATTGCTCAAGAGATGGATGAAGAGGCGATTATTCTTGTACAAGAGACAGAATATACCGGCGCTGGAAAAATGGTTCAGCCTCAGTTATCTTTTGCTAGAGGACAAGGGATTGATATCAAGTTTGGTGACCCGAAAACTGAGATTCCAGGGAAGAATATTATTCTTCCATCGGATCCTGCTTTGATAAAAGCTGTAGATTTAGATTTAGTAAAGTTGCGTAAATCACTCGTCAAAAATGCATTAAAGGTAGCAACTGCTGATTTACTTGAAGTTGATTTGGCGTATTTAGCAGAAGAAACGAATATAAGTATCGCCGAGCTGAAGGTGATAATAGAAGAAATGAGGGATAAAATATGAGCAACCATAAGCGGATAAGTGATTTTGAAGAAAAGAGAAAACATCTAAAAAACCTTTCAGATGAAGAACTGAAAGCAAGATTCTGGGCATTAGGAGAGCAGATTGTAGAACCACTTTTAGAAATGGGGAGAACCTATACCTCTCCTTCCATTGAACGCTCGATTTTATTAAGGATGGGCTTTTCTTCCATTGAAGCGACAAAAATTGTTAGTGAAACAATTACTAGAGGTCTCATGGGAAAAGGTGCGGGACATATCGTTTATAGACTGTCGAAGGAAAAAGGTTTAACCATTCGTGAAGCAGGGCTAGAACTTTATGAGAATGAAATGTGGGATGAAGTCGTTGCTTTGTTTAAGGAGGCGGATAAGAATGAAACAGTTGAATCCAAATAAAAAAATAGATATTCATGAAATTTTAGATAACCTGGAAAATTATCACCCAAGGAGAAAAGGGTGGGTATGGCGAACGCCAGCGCCAAATGCAAAAATGTATGAATTTGACTACAAAGACATGGCAGAGTCTTTGAAAAATTCTATTCCTCTTCCTTCTGCCAAATATTTTGAAAATATTGATCCTCAAGGGCTATCTACTATTACTACAGAAATTGCTTCAGGACGATTTGAAGATGATATCCGCCGCATGAGGATGGCAGCTTGGCATGGCGCAGATCATATTATGGTGATTCGTACAGCGGGCCAATCACATTTCGAGGGATTGATTGAGGGGACACCACAAGGGACAGGTGGAATTCCAATCACAAGGAAGCAAGTGCGGGCGCAGCGTAAAGCCCTTGATATGATTGAGGATGAAGTGGGCCGACCAATTAATTACCATAGTTATATTTCAGGAATTGCTGGACCGGAAATAGCTGTAATGTTTGCAGAAGAAGGGGTGAACGGGGCTCATCAAGATCCACAATACAATGTACTGTATCGAAATATTAACATGATTCGTTCATTTGTTGACGCTTGTGAGTCGAAATCAGTCATGTCCTGGGCAGGAATTGCACAAATTGATGGTGCTCACAATGCCAATGCAACAGCAAGAGAGGCCTGGAAAGTAATGCCGGAACTAATGGTGCAACATGCCATTAACTCAATTTTCTCTTATAAAGTCGGCATGAAAAAAGAAAATATTTGCTTGTCTACAGTGCCCCCAACTGCCCCACCAGCTCCATCTATGTTCTTAGACTTACCATACGCAGTGGCATTACGTGAATTTTTCAGTGAATATCGTATGCGTGCCCAACAAAATACAAAATATATGGAAGCTTCAACGAGAGAAGCGACAGTGACCCATGTATTGAACTTATTGATTTCCAAGCTGACCAGCGCTGATATACAATCAACGATTACTCCAGATGAAGGTCGTAATGTTCCATGGCATATTTACAATATTGAAGCTGTAGATACTGCCAAACAAACTTTCCAAGGGCTAGACGGACTAATGGAAATGATTGAATTAAAAGAAGGTGGACCGCTACGTGATAAAGTACGTGAACTGAAAGAACGAGCTGTATTGTTCATGGAAGAAATTATCGAAACAGGAGGTTATTTCCAAGCAGTAGAAGAGGGATTTTTTGTAGATTCTGGTGAATATCCAGAGCGTAATGGTGATGGTATTTCACGTAAAATTAACGGTGGAGTTGGAGAGGACACAGTTTACCAACGTGACGACGATTATATGGCACCTGTAACAGCTCACTTTGGATATAATAACGTTGCCCAATATGATGAAGCAGCTGTCGAGAATCCTGCTATATTAATCGATGGAACAACATTTGAACATCCTGAAAAAATTGTCTTCATCGATGAATTAGATGAATACGACAATGTATATTTACGCTTAGAGGAAACAAAATGGTTCCGCGATAACAATCAAATTAAGCCAGAAGCGGAATGGATGGGTGATGGAACAATTCTGATGACGATGATGATTCCAGAGTCCAGTCGGATTGCTGAATTCGCAGCATTGGAAATTGCGAAACAAATGAACCTTGAAGACCCTGAAGTAATCAATAAAGAAGTGATGCAAAATGCAGAAGGAACACGAATTGAGTTGAAAGGTCGTGTGCCATTCTCTATTGATAAAAACTCTCTAGTGATTCCACCAGAGCCAAAACTTTTATCAGAGGAGGAAATTCGTTCTGACATTGAGAATAAAAAAATGTCTATTGTTTGCGGAACAGTTGGTGAAGATGAACATTCCGTTGGTCTTCGTGAAATTATTGACATAAAGCATGGAGGAATCGAAAAGTACGGGATAGAAGTGCATTATTTAGGTACAAGTGTCCCAATAGAAAAACTAGTTGATGCCGCTATTGAGTTGGATGCAGATGCTATTTTGGCCTCGACGATTATCAGCCACGATGATATTCACTATAAAAATATGAAACGAATTCATGATTTAGCAATTGAGAAAGGTGTTAGAGAGAGAGTCATGATTATGGCAGGAGGGACACAGGTAGTTCCTGAATTAGCAATGAAAAATGGTATGGATGCCGGTTTTGGACGCGGGAGCAAAGGAATTCATGTGGCGACAGCCCTAGTAGAGCGTCGCAGGGAAATGGCAGCTGAGTACAATGAAAATTGATGTGTTAGTAGCTGAGATCGGCTCAACCACAACGGTTGTCAATGGCTTTCATCATATCCATACAGATACTCCCCAGTTTGTTGGACAAGGTCAAGCAGCGACTTCTGTATTAGAAGGAGATGTACGAATTGGATTAGGTAATGCCATTAAAGATTTGAAAAAAAATCTTCATGTGGAGTCTTTAGAATATGAGGAAATGTTTGCTACTTCCAGTGCAGCTGGTGGTCTAAAAATGACGGTTCATGGATTGGTCCATGATATGACAGCACGAGCAGCGAAAGAAGCTGCTCTCGGCGCTGGTGCTATTGTCCATATGGTCACTTCTGGAAAATTAAGAAGAACTGATTTAAAAAAGCTAGAGGACATCAAGCCGAATATTATTTTGATAGCAGGTGGGGTGGATTATGGTGAGCGGGAGACAGCTTTGGAAAATGCAGAAAAAATTGCTGCCATAGGTTTGTCAATTCCGATTATTTATGCAGGAAACATTGAAAATCAAGAAGAAATCAAATTAATTTTTGAAGATACTGAGAAGCTGCATGTGGTAGAAAATGTTTTTCCTAAAATTGATGAATTAAACGTGGAACCAACACGGAAGGTCATTCAAGAAGTCTTTGAAAAGAATATTGTTCATGCACCGGGAATGGAACACGTTTTTGACATGGTAAATGAATCGATTACTCCAACTCCTGCCGCTGTCATGCAGCTAAGTATTCTTATCAATAAGCATTTTGGAGATGTTTTGGTTTTAGATGTTGGCGGTGCAACAACAGATGCCCATTCTGTCACGTCCGGATCAGAAATGGTTTCACGTCTTCAGGTAAGTCCTGAACCTACAGCGAAGCGGACTGTTGAAGGTGACTTAGGAATGTATGTCAACCTAAAAAACGTTGTCCACCTAATCGGAGAGGAGAAGCTTATCAAGGAAGGGTTCGATGTAAAGAAGATTTTCAATGATTATAAATATATTCCAAAAACTGAAGAAGAAAAACGATTTGTTGAACGTTTAGCAGAAGAAGCTGTCTTGAGAGGAGTAGAACGTCACGTTGGGAAAATTCGTTATGTTTATGGGCCGACTGGTAGGAGCACTTTAGCAGAGGGGAAAGATTTAACGCAAATACAATATATTATCGGAACAGGTGGAGCGCTAACGCGTCTTGATAACGGAACTGAGATTTTGAAAAAGGTCGTGACCCAAGAAAATCCTAACAACTATTTATTGCCAAGTAAAGATGTAGAAATCTTACTGGATCATGACTATATCATGGCTTCTTTGGGAGTTTTATCTATGAAATACGAAGCCGCTGTTATTAAGCTATTAGAGAACTCCTTGTACAAGAAAAAGTAAAAAATTAATCCAACATCTATTTTTAACGGATAACTAGCCAAAGAAACAGACGCCCTTAAGAAAATCACTACTACTTTTCTTAAGGGCGTCTGTTTCTTTGCATGAGAAATAACGATATCTTCTCTTAAATTATAAGCTTTCTTAGTTGATAATTTTCTAAGTATAAAATATAATCTATCTATTATAAAAAAAGAATCTATTTCGAATAATCTGAATCTTATTTTTGTTAGACACTATGAGAATATTTCGTTAGTAGATTCTTATTTATAATTTACTAGGGGAGGGGAAAAGGTATGAAGAAATTATTGTCAGTATTATTGATTGGAGCTTTTATCATTACAGGATGCTCTTCTCAATCAAATGGGAAATCAGATGGTGATGATGCTGCTGAAACTACTGCAACAAGCAGTAACAAAGATTACACTTATGTGTATTCAGCAGATATTGAAAATCTAGACTACACATTCTCTATGAGAACAACAAATAGTAGTCACTACACAAACTTTGTTGATGGGTTATTAGAAAATGACTCCAAGGGGAATTTAATTGGAGCATTGGCTGAAGATTGGTCAGTTAGCGATGATGGATTAACCTACACATATAAAATCCGTCCAGGGGTAAAATGGGTTACTAGTGAAGGAGAAGAATATGCCGAAGTTACTGCACAAGACTGGGTAACTGGCTTGAAACACGCAGCAGATGTTCAGTCAGAAACTTTATACATTGTTGCTGGAAGCATTAAAGGTCTACAGGACTACGTTGACGGAAAAACTACTGATTTCAGCACTGTCGGTGTAAAAGCTGTCGATGACTATACTTTGGAATATACATTAAATGCACCTGAATCATACTGGAATTCGAAAACGACATACGGTATTTTGTATCCAGTAAATGATGAATTCTTACAATCTCAGGGAGAAAACTTTGGTACTACATCTCCTGATTCTATTCTTTATAACGGTCCATTCATCTTAACGAATAACACAGCTAAATCTGTCATTGAATACCAAAAAAATGATGCATATTGGGATTTAGATAATGTTTACATCGATAATGTAAAATTAATTTACTATGATGGAAGCGACCCAGACGGATTGTTCACAGCATTCCAAGATGGTACCTATGACCTTGCTAGAGTATATCCAAACTCAGCCGGCTATTCAGCAGTTACAGAAGCATATCCAGATGGTGTATCCTTCTCTCAAGTAGGCGGAGTTACTTACAATATGACATTTAACGTTTCACGTGCTGCTTACGAATACACAAGCAAAACGACAGACGCTGAAAAAGAGTCTACAGCGAAAGCTATTTTAAATCAAGATTTCAGACAAGCGATTGCCTTCGGTTTTGACAGAGTGGCGTATAGAGCACAAAGTGTTGGTGAAGAAGCAGCAGCGGCTGCAATTAGAAATACATTGGTTCCACCTGCATTTGTTCAAGCAAATGGAGAAGATTATGGAAATCTAGTAAAAGATGAATTAGTAGCATTAGATAGTGATACTTGGAAAGAGATTGATATTTCAGATGGACAAGACGGCTACTACAATAAAGACAGAGCTGTTGCACATTTAGATGAGGCGAAAAAAGCATTAGAAAAAGAGGGAGTATCTTTCCCGATCCACTTAGACTTACCTGTATTGGAAACTAGTGAAGTTCAAGTGAACCAAGCAAAATCTTTGAAAAATTCTATTGAAAGTACTTTAGGTACAGATAATGTAGTTATTGATCTTCAATTATTAAGTGAAGATAACTACTATAATATCACTTACTACGCTACTGCTGGTGCAGCAAGTGACTTTGACATTTCCACTGCATCTGGCTGGGGACCTGACTTTGATGACCCATCTACTTACCTAAATATTTACAACACTGAAACTGATGGAGGACGCGCCTTTCTTCGACCTGTGCCGGCCAGGCTATGCGCTTTATGGCGGCAAT
>DAIDKD010000153.1 GCA_027451065.1 Bacillaceae bacterium
AATTCCGGTTAAATACTCTTCCAATCCGTGCATATTCTCATTATGTGCAAAAATATTTGTCGTCACATAAATTTTCGCACCGTATTGATTAGCAAATTGAACACCTTCTGCCATTTCTTCTAATGAAAAATTTCCTGCACTTGATCGGAGACCGAATTCTCTTCCTCCGATAAATACGGCATCGGCTCCATAACGAACAGCGATTTTTAATTTCTCTAAACTACCTGCTGGAGCTAGCAGTTCTGGTTTTTTTACAATGATACGTTTTCCATTTTCAATACGTGATATTTCCGCTACAGCCATTTTATTCTAGTCCTCCTTCGCTTTTTCTACTTCACTAATTAGGGTTTTAATATACTGTTTCTTTGTAGAAGAACCCAGTATCTAGCGGACGATTTATCGGTTGTAATGCTTCTATCTCTTTATATAAACTTTGTTTTATTTTTTCATATTGCTGGCGGTCCTCTGAGCAGAGCTTGATTGCTTCTGCATAATGTTTTGTTACTTCTACAAGATACTCTGTTGATTTTAACACACCATCAATTTTGAATGAATCAATTTCAGCATCAATCATTTCCTCTAAGTCGTCAATCATGCAAATATCATTTGGACTCATAATATGCGTACCATTACTATCCTCAAAGATCGGATATTTCGCGTTACGCTCTTTATCAAACAAAAACATATGTCTATCATATTTAGATTTCATCATATCCATAGATTTCCCTTGATATTTAAAATAATTACCTACCAAGGAGCGCTTTGACTGAAACATTGCCGTCATGCCATGAACTTGTACTTCAATTTCCACCTCAGCATGTTCCTTCGTTTCAATAATCGCTTCCATATTCAACTCTCGAGCAAGAACTGCACGTTTTGCACCTTTTTTGCCCCAATAATTACATGTAAACCAATTGGTTGCAGTTGTTTCCGTGTTCCAATGAAGTTTTATATTGGGAGCTACTTCCCTTGCAAGCATAATAACACTTGGGTCCCCAAATACAAAAGCATCAACACCTAATGACGCAACATATCCCATATAATCTTTCAAGGCATCTACTTTCTCATTGTGGAAAATCCCGTTAATAGCAACATACACTTTCAGGTCATGAGCATGTCCTATTTCTATGGCTTCTTTCACATCTTCTCTTGAAAATTCTCCTGCCAAACGAAGCCCAAATTGCTGCTCTCCAACAATGACCGCAGTTGCTCCCGCTTCCGCAAGTAAGGCTATATCAGTAAGTTTTGTCGGTGTTACTAGTAACTCTGGTTTTTTCATGCCAGTCATCCCTTTCTCTTCTTTCTACTTACCATGACACCATCCCCTATTGGAAACAGTATAGTATCATAACCTGGATGGCTTTGTATCCATTCGTTATATTCTTTGATTTTTCTCACTAGTTCTCTTCTACGTTTATTTTCAATGGTTTGAAAAATCTCACCATGGAATAATACATTATCAGAGATAATAACACCATCATCATTCAACAACGGTTCATATAGTTCAAAAAAGCGTTTATACTGCCCTTTCGCAGCATCTATAAAAATAACATCAAACCCTCCATGAGGTTGCACAAGCTCAAAAGCTCCTAATGCATCTCCTTCAATCAGAGTAATTTGATGTGTACTTCCCGTTTTCGCTATATATTCTTTCGCCTTCTCTATTCGCGGTGGATTCCTTTCAATTGTCACTACTTGACAATCAGGAAGTTCCTGCACCATTCTAATACTAGAATAGCCTATCGCCGCTCCCAGTTCCAAGATTTTCTTCGGCTGAATAAGGCGTAAAAATTGCAACATATGCTCCATTCCTAACAAATCCATGATAGGTACATGATTCTCTTTCGCATATTCTTCTATTTCACGGATGAGAGCCGGCCGTTCCTTTATAAATAAATGTAAATAATTTTGCAATGTTTCATCATTCATAATCAGTTCACCTTGTTATAAATTTAGAAATTCAGGCTGTGCGAATTGGGCAAAACACCCTATTCTCACAGCCCGATTAATTTTATCATAAATAACGTCTGAATGGAAGTAGGAGAACGACTGAAAAGGAATGTTTTCTTCTCTTTTCAGATATACTAATTACTCCTCATCCTCATCTGTCGCTCTTGCCTCTGCTTCTGCAGCGGCTTCCGCTTCTGCAGCTGCAGCTTCTTCCGCCCATCTTGCTGTAATATGTTCCGCTCTTAGCTCTAAATGTTCCTCGTAAGTTCTAGAGAAGAATACTAGACCGTTACGATCTGCTAAGAAGAAGAGATAATCAGTCTCTGCTGGTTCTAAAGCAGCTAAAATAGACTCCGTACCCGAATTGGCTATCGGTCCTGGCGTTAGTCCCCTATGAATATACGTATTAAAAGGAGAATCTACCCTTAAATGTTCATATAGAACGCGGGCTTTATGCATTCTTAATGCGTAAAGGACTGTTGGGTCAGTTTGCAATGGCATATTGATTTCTAACCTATTATAAAATACACTGGCTATTTTTTTACGGTCTGCTAAATCTGTCGCTTCTTCCTCAATCAAAGACGCCATCGTCAACAGTTCATGAACAGTTAATCCTTTCTCTTCCATTTGTTCCCGATGTTGTCTCATTACATTGGCTGTTTGTTGCAGCATAGATTCGATAATTTCATCAACTGTTACATCCGAGTGATAAAAATTATAAGTAGCTGGGAATAAATAACCTTCCAAAGCAAAATGAAGGTCCTCATTGAAAATTTCATCTGTCAAAATATCTGGAAAACGATCTTGTAACTCCCGCAAATACTCTTCGTCACTTACTCTCTCTAGAAATTCCTCTTCATCAATTCCAAATGTTTCCTCAACAATTGCTGCTATTTCTTCCATCTGTCTACCTTCTGGAATAGTAACTCGATATGCAGCTTCCGGCCCACTTGACAACTTTTCAATAATTTCTTGCCCACTCATTGCTGGACTGAACCGGTAGACACCAGCTTGAAATTCCCCACTGTTTGTCAGCCTTGTATAATAAGAAAAAATTGTACCGTTTTGAATAATATTATTCTCTTCAAGAATGCTTCCAATTCGTCTAACACTTGAACCCATTGGTATTACTATCTCCACTTGTTCTTCGCTTGAACTATCTAACGGTTGCAATGCAGAATGTACATAGAAAAAGATAGCAGCTACCGCTACACATAGTAAACCAAATATTATCCCAATTATTTTTTTTATTTTTTTCCCTCTATTATTCATTCCATTCATTTCTTTTGCTGTATTCAATGTCCTCCACCTTTCTTGGTTCTTCCGACTTCCATTATACAACATATTTCGACAAAAACAGCAACAAATTATAAAATGAAAGATTTTTTCATAAGAAAAAACTGACAATCATGAAAGAAATTATTCTCATCATTGTCAGTTTCTTGAAAATTACTATTGGACTTATCCCACATTAACGGGCTGAAAGGCAACCCTACTGAAAGAATTTACTTTATTCTTCTTCCTCTAGGAAAGTATTTAATACTTCTTCTATCATTTCCCATTCTTCATCTGTTTCAATCGGGAAAAGGTCACCATCTTCGCCATCTTCACTTGCAACATAGCTCGATGCATGATACAAAGGTTCACCATCTTCATCTACTTCTCCAATCGGAGAGTAGATAACATATGACTTCTCCGTTTCATCTGAATCAAATGTAAATAGTATTTCACATAAATACTCATTGCCTTCTTCATCAACTATTGTAATATTTCTTTCTCCGTTATCCATGCTGTCACCTCTTATTTTTCTTCGACCCACGATAAGCAAGGGCCTAATTTTTTTCAAAACCATCCATATCTTACAACTAACTTTCAAATAAAAGCAAGAACAGATAATCAACTCACTCTTACTCTTACCTCTATTCATCATAATTATCTGTTCTTGTAAGTTGAGAGAGTTGGTCGGTTTATGACCAATTCTCTCAACTTACTTACTATCTAAATACCCTTGCAAGATGACCACTGCGGCCATTTTATCAATTACCTGTTTTCGTTTTTTTCGGCTAACATCTGCTGAAATGAGCAATTTTTCCGCTGCCATTGTCGATAGACGCTCGTCCCACATGATAACTGGGATTTGAAACAGCTCTTTTAATTGCTCTGCGTATTGTTGACAAGCTTGCCCCCTTTCACCGATGGTGCCATTCATATTTTTGGGCAATCCTACTACCAGTGTATCTACCTGGTAGTGATCTATGAGTTCCTTGATTCGTTCAAAGCCGAAAATCCCTCGTTCTTCATTGATTCGAACCGTTTCTAACCCTTGAGCTGTCCAACCCATTTCATCACTGATTGCCACTCCAACTGTTTTGGTACCTACATCCAACCCTAGTACGCGCATCATTATTCCTCTCGGTAATTCTTTAAGTAAAATTTCACCAGTTCCTCGATTAATTCATCTCTTTCCAGTTTCCGAATCATCGAACGAGCGTCATTATGGCGTGGTATATATGCAGGGTCTCCAGACAACAAATAACCAACAATTTGATTGATTGGATTATACCCTTTCTCTTGCAGTGCATCATGAACCCTAAATAAAACCTCATTTGCTAATACAGATTGAGTATCATCTTGAAAGCTGAACTTCATTGTTTTGTCAAATGTGTCCATCCTATTCACCTCACCTTAGAAAACAAGAAGAGCACGCTCTCCCTACTCCCATATTCTTACCCTTTATTCTACACTATCTGTTTCAGAATGGAAAGGACATTAAGAAATTGTTTCTACATATTTTGCTACTACGTTCAATGCATCCTGTACTTTCTCTGGGTTTTTCCCTCCAGCTTGTGCCATATCAGGGCGTCCACCACCGCCACCGCCACAGCGCGTTGCCACTTCTTTGACAAGTTTTCCAGCATGATATCCCTTTTCAATCAAATCTTTTGTTACACCAGCTAAAATGTTTACTTTTTCTTCGTGAACTGATGCCAGAACAATCACAGCTGAACCTAAATCATTTTTCAATCCGTCCATCATATTACGTAAACTGTTCATATCAGCTACATCAACTTGAGCAGCAAGAACTTTTACCCCATTTATTTCCTGTACATTGCTCGTCAAACTACCAGCTTCAATATTGCTTAGTTTCGCAGATAAGGATTCATTTTCTTTCTGCAGTTGCTTCACTTCTGTAAATAACGAATCGATTCGTGTAAGAATATCTTTAGAGTTGGTTTTCAACTGAGCTGCTGCATCTTTTAATAATGTTACTTGACCGTTCATCGCCTCATAAGCACCTTTGCCAGTAACAGCTTCAATACGGCGAATTCCTGCACCGATACCCGACTCTGAAATAATTTTAAAAATACCGATAGATGACGTATTTTTCACATGACACCCACCACACAATTCGATGCTGTAGTCGCCAGCTTGAACGACACGAACGACATCACCGTACTTTTCTCCGAATAAAGCCATAGCTCCAAGCTCTTTCGCTTCTTTGATTGGCATTTGTGCAATATTGACATCTATGCTCTCCCAAATCTTTTCATTAACGATTCTTTCAATTTGCTCCATTTCTTCTGGTAACACTTGACCGAGGTGAGAGAAGTCGAAGCGTAAACGGTCTGGTGCCACCAACGATCCTGCCTGATTCACATGAGTTCCTAGTACGTCTTTTAACGCTTGATGCAACAGATGAGTTGCCGTGTGGTTTTTCACAATACCATTACGGTTCTCTCTACTAATAATCGCTCTGACTACCATATCTTTCGTTAAAATTCCTGCTCCTATTACAATTTTGTGTAAATGCTGACCATTCGGTGCTTTTTGTACATCTTTTACATATGCTAAAAAGCCATCTGATTCCAATGTACCTTGATCAGCAATTTGTCCTCCACTCTCCGCGTAGAAAGGAGTTTGATCTAAAATAACCTGTACTTCCTCACCAGCTTTCCCTTTTTCAACTAGTTCACCATCTTTTAATAGAACTGTGACTTTGCTTTCGGTACGACTACGATCATAGCCAACAAAAGTACTTTTCACTTTGATATCACCTAAAACACCACTTTGTACATGCATAGAGTCAGCGTCGACACGAGCAGCACGAGCACGTTCTCTCTGCTTTTCCATCTCCGCTTCAAATCCAGTATGGTCTACTGTCATATTTGCTTCTTCCGCATATTCTTCAGTGAGCTCAATTGGAAAGCCGTAGGTATCGTATAAACGGAAAACATCTACTCCTGCAATTGTGTCGCTACCTTTTTCTTTTGCCTCTTTGATAACTCCCGCTAAAATTGCTTCCCCATCATGTAATGTTTCATGAAATCTTTCTTCTTCATTTTTCACTACACGCTGAATAAACTCAATTTCTGGCATTAATTCAGGATAGTAGTCTGACATAATTTCTGCCACAACAGGAACAAGTTCAAACATAAATGGCTTAGCAATATTTAATTTTTTTCCGTACCGTACGGCACGGCGCAATAAACGACGCAATACGTAGCCTCTTCCATCATTTGACGGCAAAGCTCCATCACATACTGCAAATGCAACAGTACGAATATGGTCAGCAATTACTTTGAATGCTATCTCATCCTCTGGATTTTCCGCACTGTATTTTACACCCGAAACTTCTTCTGTTGCTCGAATAATCGGCATGAATAAATCACTGTCAAAATTTGTATTCACTTCTTGCAGGACACAAGCCATACGCTCTAGCCCCATCCCTGTATCAATGTTTTTCTTCGGAAGCTCTTGATATTCGCTACGATCTACTCCTGGCTTTGAATTGAACTGTGAGAATACAATATTCCAAATTTCAATATAGCGGTCATTTTCAATGTCATCTGCAAGTAAACGAACACCGATATTTTCTGGGTCATATTTTGTACCGCGGTCAAAGAAAATTTCTGTACACGGTCCACATGGTCCTTCACCGATTTCCCAAAAATTCCCTTCGAACAAAACGATATGCTCTGGATTCACGCCTAGTTTTATCCATAAATCATATGTAACTTTATCTTCTGGATACACAGTCACGTACAGTTGCTTTGGGTTGAACCCGAACCATTTTGGTGATGTTAATATCTCCCATGCCCAAGTAACTGCTTCATCACGGAAATAATCTCCAATAGAGAAGTTTCCAAGCATTTCAAAGAAAGTATGGTGACGAGCTGTTTTTCCGACATTTTCAATATCGTTGGTACGAATTGATTTCTGCGCATTTACAATACGTGGATTGTCTGGAATAATGGTTCCGTCAAAATATTTTTTTAAAGTTGCTACACCACTGTTGATCCATAGTAAGGTAGGGTCTTCCACTGGCACTAATGATGCACTTGGCTCTATCATATGCCCTTTTTCTTGAAAGAAATCCAACCACATTTTGCGAATTTCTGCACCTGTCATTTTTTTCATGAATTTTTCCTCCATTTGTCTAGATTCAGCGGCAAGCCGCTTCCGCTTTTCTTTTTAAAGCATAAAAAACCCCGCCCCTAAAAACAGGGACGAGGATATCTCGCGTTACCACCCTGATTACAAAAAAGAAATACTACCTTTTTTGTCACCTTCGTTTCGCTATAACGGGCGTACCCGACAGTTTTTTCCTGTTCTCCGGAGTAGCGTTCAATCACTCTTCA
>DAIDKD010000154.1 GCA_027451065.1 Bacillaceae bacterium
ACATTATATAAGGGGTGGTTTAAATGGAGTCAAGGATATTTAGGGGTTGGGAATATTTTATTGGAGATACCAGCGAATTTGATAGAGCCAAAACTGGTAAATGGATGAAATTCTTTAATTACCCAGACGAGATAGATTTTATTGCTGAAGTGTGTGAATTAGCTGTCAAGAACAATATTGTTGCTGAAGCGAAGTATAGTCTTCTTCCAAGTGGTATCGGTTAGATAATAAAAAAGCGTCAACAATTAGATCAACAATCAATAATTTTAATGTTTTGGATGAGCATAATTGGGTGGAACTCAATGGAGAAACGCTCGAGTTAATGGAAAAGTTCAAAAAAGTTTTTAATGGAGCATGGAAAGAAAGAGCAATCTTATCCTGAAACATACGTGTTTCAGGTGGGAGTGTAAAAAAATTTTGTGTAAACGCCAATTCCGGTAAGGAAAAAAATAAGGTTGTGCCCCAGTATTCTGGGTACAATAGGGGGATGGAACCTTATAGACCCTTCTACACAATATAACATTGTCTGTCAATGAGCGGAAGCGCCTTGATGGGCAGTGTCATTATTGTACTACAGTAGCAATGATGGTCCATATCCCTATTGCTAACAATCCAAGAATTCTTCAAACATAGATTTTATTGGTTCACAGCAATGAAACATGTCAATAGTCACTAAATTCAGGTTATCATAGGATGTTCTTTTAACATTTCAATTTTCTTCAGAATATCCTTATTTTCAGTATCATTAAACAATCGAGTTAGAAGAATGTTTGTTTTAACTCAATCCACAACCTTATTCTTCCCTACATCAAATTTCAAAGAAAATTTCTTGTACGGAGTTTTTGCCTCTACATTTATCATCTCACTAGTAAAAGGATTACCATCATTTTCAAGAATAGTAGCAAATGCACCTAAAACAATATCTCTAAGGTCGTCATGAAATTTATTTTGAAAACTCAGAGCCATTTTATCCAGATATTCTCTTTTAAACTCGTCCCTTTTTCCCTCACCCATAAAATCAACCGTTAGAAATACATCAACACCATCTTTATAGTCAAGATACTCTGATAATGGGTCGTCATAAGTATTTCTTTTCATAGATGTTTCCAAACGTATGATAGAAGTATCATTTCCACTATGGCATTCTAAAAAGATGTGGGCTTTTGTGTCAGTAAGCCAGCTGAAATCCTCGTAATCACTACCAGATGCTTCGCCATCTTCCAATACAAATTTGTAGGTAAAGTCAAATGGCGCATATTCAAAAAATTCTCCGGGAGTGACTCCTAAGTATTTACATAGCTCGTTTATTGTTTCTAGCTGCATCATCTTACTATCGTTTTGAGCAATTCCAGTTATTGTGTTCCTTGAAATATTTGTATCATTTGCTACCCTCGTAATTTTCAATTCTCTTTCAGCTAATAAAATAGCAAGTCTATTTCTAATCATTCATCCAACCTCCCATATTTATATTAACGAAGTGTAAGCAAAAAATCAAACTGATCATAAAAATGATAAGGAAAGTTGGCAAAAACATATATGTTAACACTTGACAAATGTATTGGTGGTGTTAATATTATGGTATGAAAGTTGACGTTTTTATGATTGCTTTAGAAAAATGACAATTATACTTATTATTTTGGTTTGGAAAATCTTTTTTGCGATTTTCCTTGAAGAAATATTGGGGATGCAGAATGAAATGTTATCTTAACAACAAACAGGAGGTACACCAACAATGAAAATCGACTATGCAAGCGATCTACATTTTAACCACTGGATGCTGTGGACTCAAAACCAAAACAAATGGGAGAGAAATACACGAGCTTTAACCAATAGATTAATAGAAAATGGAAGCGAGGAAGTATTAATATTAGCCGGAGATTTTAGCGAGTGGAATTGCCAGGCCTTATGGATATTGGAAGAAGTAGCTAAGAAGTATGAAAGAGTATATTTCACATACGGTAATCACGATTTATATTTATTATCAAGGACCCAAAAGAAAAAATACGAAGACTCGTTGGGAAGGATAAAAGAATTAGCAAGAGAAGCTTCCAAAATAAACAATGTCGTACCGTTAATCAAGTCCGTAGATGAGTACAAAGGGAAAATTTTCGCTGGCGATATGATGTTCTACTTACCACAGAATGAAGGTTGGGACTTTTTTAGGTATCAATCAAACGATTCTAATTATATATCTTTAAAAGGCTTCTCAAAAAAAGGTATGGTGAGAAAAATGTGGCAGGATTCTATGGACTGGTATGCAACATTGGAGGAAACTGATATTGATGTGTTTGTGAGTCACGTTCCGCCTGTTCATAGTCCATTTTCTCAGAATGATCCAAATACTTGTTATATGACGAAAGTACCATTTATTAATGCGAAACATTGGATTTGTGGCCATGACCATTTGCAATGTGAATTCACGAAAGCAGGCGTACATTTTCATATGAATGCGATTGGGTACCCTGTACAGTATTCATGGAATTCGAGGGTCAATTATATTCCACCTTATGATATCGATCCTCAAAAAATCTTCGATGTGAAAACTTTTGAGATTTAAATAGTGAGCGTGAGGAGATGAAAGTCATGGAACAGAAAACATTTATCATTGCAGATACTCATTTTGGACATAAAAATGTGATTGAATTCGAGAACAGACCTTTCTCAAACACTGATGAAATGGATAAATATATGATTGCAAAGTGGAACGAGGTTGTATCGGAAAATGATGTAATCTTCCACCTTGGAGATGTTTTTATCGGTTCAGCAAAGTATGCGAATGAAATTTTACCGCAACTAAATGGCAGAAAAATACTAATTTTAGGGAATCATGACCATTACACGATGACCAAATGGCGTAAATTAGGATTTGACCCATATAGACGTTATATATACAAGGACTATCTGTTGACACATATGCCAGTAGATGAAACACCGCTGAAAGTTGCAGTAGAATACGGACTGTTGAAAGGGAATATTCATGGGCATGTTCATTTAAACAACCAGTATTTAAACCCTAACTTGTACATTTGCTCCTGTGTTGAATTGATACATTATCAGCCGATTTTATTTGAAGAGTTGATAAAAGAGTGAAAAGTAAGGGGGGAGGGGGAATTGAGATGAAAGAAATGTCGACAGAAGAAAGAATTGAGAAGGCGGTAGTTGGGGAATGTTGGGACTAATGCTGGATGATAAAGAGAATCTCCTAGAAGAGCTAGAAGAAAAAAGCATCCATATATGTGAGCATTGTGGAGAGCTAGGAAGTGAAGTTGTCATAGGAAATCGGATTTCTACTCTATGCCTGGAATGTGAGAAGATAAAAAGAGAATGAAACGAAAAATAAAGCTAAAGGAGCTAATTTTGAAATTAGGAGCGAAGACTACTATGTCAAACGAACATAAAAGATTGAGTAAATTCATTAGCCTTGTATTAAGACATAAACCAGAAAAAATAGGCATTACATTAGATGAATTCGGCTATGCAGATATAAATGATTTAATAAATGGAATTAATGCCAGTGGAGGAACGATAGATTTAGATATTCTCCAGACCATCGTGAAAGATGATAAAAAAGGTAGATATAGCTTTAATGAAACAATGACAAAAATCAGAGCCAATCAAGGACATTCAATCGAGGTGAAAGTATCTCTCAGAGAGATTGCTCCACAAGAGTATCTTTATCATGGAACCGCCATACAATCTTTAGCTGATATCAAGTTAAATGGCATTAAGAAAATGAATAGATTGTATGTTCATTTATCAGAAAACGAAGAAACAGCTCTACAAGTAGGAAAAAGGCATGGAGAACCTATTATTTTAAAAATAGATTCGCAAAGAATGTATGAAGACGGATACAAATTCTATCTGTCTGAAAATCATGTATGGTTAGCTGAATTTGTACCTACTGAATACATTACGAATGATAAACAATAAAAGTGAATGGTTCTTCAATGAAGTGAAAAGAGGAGAAGCGTTGTGATTACTGTACAAGCCAGTAAGAAAGATAGATTCATAGGTGGAACAACGAGTTTAGGAAATCAACAAAAATGGTATCAAAACGGACATTGGATAAAATCAGATTATATGGGCTATGAAGGGCTAGCTGAGAAATTATGCTCTGTTTTGTTGTCTTGCAGTAATGCCCAAAATTACTGCTCATACGACATATGTAAAATAATAGAAGATGAAAAATTTGCAGGAATTGGCTGTATTTCTCCTTCATTTATAGGCGAAGGAGTTGAACATTATCCTTTTTTTAAATTGTTTAAATCCGAATGGGTAGAATTAGCTACTGAGACATTCGGACTTTCTGTAAAAGAGAAAATTTTATATTTTTCAAATGTAGTAAAAGCTATCTGGAAGGTTGATATTTTAGATGACTTCATGAAAATGCTAGCTTTTGACTGCATTGTGCTGAATGAGGACAGGCATTTAAACAATTTCGGGTTGCTGTACGATACAAATTCAAATGGATATTCCTTTGCTCCAATTTTTGATAATGGTTTATCTTTACTGTCAGATTTAAGGGATTATCACTCTGATACAAGTGCGGAGGTAGATATAAGTAGAAATCGCTCCAGGCTATTCACACCTAGTTTCAGCAAGTTGGCAAGTGGGGTGGAAGAAATAACATCGCAACCTGTGTTGGAGTTAGATATAGATAGATTCCGTACAATCGTTCAAGGTACTGATTTTTCAATATACGATAAGAAGTATTTGCTCCGCTCGTTAGATGTTTTAAAGATACGTTTAAAAGAATCGGAGGGAATCCTATGGCTAAGAGTGTGAACATAGAATTCGCGATTATGTGGCAGGATGAAGAGTGTGCCCATGTTTTAGTTGATGCGAAAAAAAAGGTCCATTTTCAGCATTTTACTGATAACAATTTAAGGTGAGGGATTGTTAAAGGCAATCCTACCTACAATGATGTAGCTGAATTTTTGGAAAGTCGCTGTTTCCCAAATTCACGTGTTGATTGTGATGATTTGTTGGAAATGATAGGATTGAAAGTCTATTCTCCATTGGAAATTGTGAGAAAAACCCATGGAGTCATGTTCGATGATTTTACATGGATTCGCTTTGAAGGTGAGGAACTGGTATTTGGAAATGTGAAGATTAGATGAAAAAAGCAAAATGTGTAGAATAATGGATAGGAATGGTATGAATGACAATGGATGTATTACAGAGCAAAGAACATTGCTAAAACAAGGAGATGAACATAATGAACCGCAGAGCTATTGCAAAAGAAACAGCAGCAGAAACGGTGTATATTTTAGAAAAAGGTTATTATCATTATAAAAACAGACAGATAGATATAAAAGAAATGCAGGCTTACTCAGAAGAAAACACCGTGTTAATCACACAGAAAGAAGGTGATGAGCTCCTGAAAGGATTGGATAAGCTTGAAAAAGGAGATAGCCCAAGAATATCTGTAAGCAACGAAGCGACAGTGAAAGCTGTCTTGGACTTTTCGGAAGCGGGAATAAAGAACATCGGTGTCCTAAACTTCGCCAGTGCAAAAAATCCTGGCGGAGGCTTTCTCAATGGAGCGATGGCACAAGAAGAAAGCATTGCCGCATCCAGCGGACTGTATCATTGCCAATTGAAACAGTTCAAGTATTATGATGAGAACCGAGCATGCAGATCAATGATGTACACTGATTATGCCATTTATTCTCCCGAAGTTATCTTTTTCAGAGATGACAAATTTCAATTGATAGAGAAACCTGTCACCGCTTCAGTCTTAACATTGCCAGCAGTGAATTACGGACAGGTCTTACTCAGAAGAGAGGATCCAAATAAAGCAAAAGAAACAATGAAGCGACGAATGAGACTCACTTTAGCTATCTTTGCGGCGACAGGAGATAAAAATTTAATTCTTGGTGCATACGGCTGTGGAGTGTTCGGCAATAATCCTGTAGATGTGGCTAATTGGTGGCGGGAACTATTGTTTGAGGAAGGCTTCGGCAAACTATTTGAAGCCATTCATTTTGCTGTACTGGATAAATCAAAAGACGGAGCATGTATAAAGGCATTCGCGAAAATTCTCGGACCGTATTGTGAAAGATAGATTGCTATCAAAAAAGAAAATGGAATCCGACTAGTTCGTTGTGAAGTCATCTTTTCCATAACAAGCCAGCCGTTAGAACTAGAAAAGGAGGGGATGAATCATGCATGTTTTAAATATAGAAGGTATTATGACAATCAAGAGCCTTGCAAGTAGATATTGAGCGCTTAGAAGAATTTGTAAATGTTTAAACGGGTGTGTAAATATTAATCATGTAAGTAACTAAGCCTAGGCAAGTACGTTGAATAACAAAAAGCTATTTTCATTCCATTATGAATGAAAATAGCTTTTTGTTGCATTTTTTAGGGATGAGAATTTGATGGAGAAAGTCCACTGCAGTCTTGGCTGCAGGAACAGTTAGCGAAAGACAAGGTGGCTATCTATATTCTTAATGTAACTAACATAACAATGAAAAGTATTCAAAATGTATTTGATGATATATCGAGGGTGAAAAGACATTAATTCTCATTAAGTGAAGTTCAGTTAAATAAATTGTTGACATGTGATAATTATTGATATATACTTAAGTTGTTGAGATGATATTTCTTTGAAAAAGTACTGTCAATAATCAGAGAGAGGATGTTGATTTATGAATCGTAAAGAATTTTTTGATTATACCTGTGAAGTTTTCTTTGAGGAACTAACAAGTGACTTTGAGGGCTTTAAGGAAATGGTAAGTGGGGTCCTCCCGGTTTTTGGTACGTTAGAAACATTCGTTGATACAGAAGAGGGTGAGACTGTCATCTCATTCTTTGATAATGACGAAGAGGGCTTGACGGCTATCTTAGTATTACTTTTGGGCGAGAAAAATGAAATTGTTGCTGTTGAACATAAAATGGAACTGTTTACGCAAGCTAATAAAGAAATTGTATTGTTTGCAGCAAGTTTAGTTGGAAAAATCATCACTTTTAAATGATAATATGAGCCATTCTTATGGAAAAATAACATACTACGAGTGATTCCTTTCATCTAGAAAAAGATAGAAGGAATACCGAAAAAATAAAAAGATAAAGGGGACTGATGAAACATGTCGAAAGTGAATAGACAACTATTTAATTACTTAAAAGAAGGTTTTGAGATTTTTGAAGTAAGAGGAGTGTTTGAGGAGAAATTAACGATCAGTGAATTTTTATCCTTAGAAAAAATGGTCGATTGTAATTTTTCATCCGAAGAAATTTTAGATATACATTTAGCAGGGTTTCAGGGAAGTGAAATCGCTAAAGTGAAAAATCTTACCAAACAACGTATTAACTTCATTATAAATAAAATGATTAACGACAAAGGTTTAGATAGAGAAGAAGTGAAAGAAATTCATACGCAACACAGAGAAAATTTAAAAAAATCTGCCTATTGGTATGCCGCGGTGTATCGCTCGGACGTAGCTAATTCGCTGAATCCGGTATTGGATATTGCAACAACTCAGGCAAGAAAAGTTACATTACTTCGTTTA
>DAIDKD010000155.1 GCA_027451065.1 Bacillaceae bacterium
GAGCTTGTCTGTACTCTTCACCAAGTTCTGAATGGATAATCATTCGAGCTAGCTTTTCAGCACACTCTAATAAGTGTATTGTTTCTATTGTTGTAATCAACGAAAAACATCTCCTGCCTAACCGCTTTTTCTATTTCACCACAATATGCTCTGAGACATTGAAGCGGACAATTTTAAATTGATTATTTTCTGATTGAATATAGTTTGCACAGGCATTATCAAGTTGCGTTCTAAAAGTGAATTCTTCAGGTTTGATACCACAAAGAATTCCTTTAATTGTATGAGAATGGGCTACAATAATTACACGCATATTTCTATATTTATTGGCGATATCTTGAAATGCACTATAACACCTGTTAATCATTTCTTTATCTTTCTCCATCCCCTCTGCTTCCTCATTGGCAATTAACCCTCTCACTGTTGGAATGGGTTTCCCTGATGCCGTTCCAAAATTACGCTCTACAAAACGCTCATCTAAAGAAACAGTTGCAACCCCCACTTTTTCAGCGATAATTTCAGCAGTTTCTTGGGCACGAATAAGGGGGCTACTAATGATGATATCCCATTTTTCCTTACTTAATAGCTCCGCACTTTGTTTTGCCTGTTGTCTTCCATTGGCATTTAACGGAATGTCTTCCCTTCCTTGAACAATTTGATTCAAATTCCAATCAGTTTGTCCGTGTCTTACTAAACAAATTTCTGTCATGTTGTTACTCCTTATGATAAAGCTAAACGAGCTGCTTATACTTTTCTTTATTGACTGGCTTTCATTATCAAATCAGATAGCTCATTTCTTCCTGACAATTTTAATGACAAGCCAACTTCCTAATACAAAGGATATCACAAATCCAGCAAAACCGATAGCTGGAATTCCTAAAATTTTTGGTTGCATATTTGTAGTGCTAATAAGACTGGAACCGAGTAGCAAGGCAGCACTCATAATAGTTATCACAAGTTTGTTAATCATTTTCTCTAGTTTTGTATTCATCTCATCGGTCATGTTCACTTCTAAGTTGATTTTGCTAATCCCTTTATTCAGCATTTTCAGCAAATCAGAAATCTGACTTGGAATTTCAAGGGATTTTTGAAAAGAAAAGTATGTCGACTTTACAACTTTCCCCAATTCCTTTTTCACGTCAAAAAACTTCACAAAATCATTTGATACAAAACTTGTTAAAATTTCGATAAAATTTATTTGCGGACTTAACTCTCGGAGTGTGCCCTGGATGGTAATCATGCTTCTGCCCAGCATAGAAATTCCTTTTGGCATTGCAATCCGGTGTTCTTTTAATATTGTCAAAAAATCATCTGATAGTTCCGTTAAATCCATATTGTGAAAATCCATCGCGGCATATTTGCTTAATAAATTATCTAAGTCACTACTTAATTGAAGGTGGTCAATTTTCCCCTTGCACTTACCGAGACTTAAAACTAAATCCTTTAGCTTTATGGTATCATTTTCTACGACTGCCATAATCGCTTCAAAAAAAATCTTTCTATCTCGAGAGCTTAACCTTCCCATCATGCCCAGGTCAATCCATACGATTTGCCCTCCTCTAATAATAATATTCCCTGTGTGAGGATCGCCATGGAAAAAGCCATCTTCAATAACTTGCTTCACAAAATTATAGGCTAACTTCATGCCAATTTCTTCCATATTATATCCATTTTCCATCAAAGTCTCCACTTGATTTATCGGATATCCTTTCACATACTCCATCACCAATACCCTGATTGTTGAATAGTCTGTCATTATTTTTGGACATGTGACAAAAACTACTTCGACATTGTTGTCATAAAACTCCTTGGTATTTGTCGCTTCCACTGTAAAGTCCATTTCCTCTTTGGCGGCAGCCCACATTTCATCAATAACCATTTCGAAATCGATGATACCGCCAATTTTTGGTGTGTATTTCAACAATCTTGCAGCTTTTTTTAACAACACAATATCCTTGGACATAGTATCGTAAATTCCTAAACGCTGAATCTTGACGACAACCTCTGTCCCGTCTACTAACTCAGCGCGGTGTACTTGCGCCATTGAAGCTGCTCCTAATGGAACAGCTTCAAATTCCGCAAAAATCTTATGTAGCTCCGTACCGTATTCATCTTCTAATATCCCTTGTACTTCCTCTATGCTCATCGAAGTAACATTTGCTCTTAACTTCGCAAGCTCATTGCAGTATTCTACTGGTAAAATATTTGGCTGCATCGACATTATTTGTCCCATCTTGACGAAGGTGGGACCTAAGTCCTCAAGCAACAGAGGAAGTTCTTCTGCGGAAATTCCTGAGACAATCCTATGCTTGCGCAATATTCCGATTATTTCCGTTACTCTTTTGTTATCAGAACTAGCATTTTTTCCCACGGTTACTCACCTACATTTACATCATCATTTTCTCCTGCTTTTTCAATTTCCTGAAGCTTTTCCTTCAATACATTTCTTTCATCATCAGATAGTCGCTCTAAATTTTTCACCAAACCTGTAAATGCGAAAGATTCTACCGGCTTAATTACTTCATCAGAAATTTTTTCCTTCACATGATGCGTCAGTTCTTCATTCAGGCTTTTTCCTTGCTCAACAGTCAACTCACCTTTTTTTACAAATTCATTAATCAGTTCTTTTGACTTCTCATGAGTAATTGCCATCGCACCAATTCCTGCTAAAATTAATTTTTCTAAGCTTCCTCTTTCTTTGCTAGACATATTATTTCCTCCTTGCTTGCCCTATTTGAACATATTATACCATGAGAAATTGTTTTTATCCCGCATTAACAGGCAGTAAGCCTCCACCTCAAGATTCTGAGAAATAGAAAAGAAGATAGACGGGAGACAACTGCCCGTAAAAGCCCGGTTGGTTCAACTTATTTTCACTTTATCGAAAACCGAACTCCTATATAATTATATATCAGCCTGATTAGCGCTGTGAATTGGGTGCCTTTTTCCCAATCCAAAGCGCCTACTACCCACTATTATTCCGCATCCCTTGAAACATATCTAACAAGAGTGCTGCCATTTGCACTTGATTTTGAAACTTATTCACTCTATCGGGAATTGTTTTCTTATAGTGAGTCATCATTGCTATTTCAAATTTCTCTACTTCAAGGGGATTCCTCGTTAGTTTTCGATACCAAATTGGCTGTTCACGTATGAATTTTTTTAAGTCTTCATTAGATTGGATTAGGTCATACAGTTCTTTTCTCATAAAAAACCGCCTAGTCTTTTTGAAACAAAAATGGATTTTGTGGTGGCTTTTCTGTTGTTATATGATTGTTATCGTTAGGGTTTCCTCGAAAAATATTGATAAGCTCCTGGATATTAGAAGCAATATTTTGCAAGTTATTCACTTGTCCTTGCATTTGCTCTGGATTAATATTTTGAAAAAAAGACATTACCTTACTTAAGACTTTACTATTGGCTTTTTCACTATTCTCTTCTTTCACTTGCAACTCTTCCTCTGATTTATATGGATCCCATACCTCATCTGCTTCTCCTAATAGATACCAATCTTGATAAAGCTGCTGCCATGTTTTTTTCTCATTACGTACTTCATATATTATTTTTGGATGTTTTTTCACAAATTCTTTAAATTCCTGCACAGAAGGATGGAGCTCCGCTACTTTCTTCGCTGTCATACTTCTCACCTCTCCTACTATAATAATGATAATTTATAGGAAAGTTCGCCCAAAATTCTACGGACTGTATAAATTTAGGAAAGCCACCCAATTTATATTGTCCGCAGAATTATTCTTTCACGAAGTTCTGTGTATAATAACGATTGTAAACACCTACCCCCAAACTAGTGAAGTTTTCGTTGAGAATGCTTTCTCGATGGCCTTTACTATTCATCCAACCCTCTATTGCTGCAATAGCGTCAATAGAGTTAGCGCTAATATTTTCTGCAAACATCGTACCAGTCACACCTGCTCTTTGAACTCGGTCTCCCAACTCACCAGATGTAGGAGATGAATGAGAGAAGAATTGATTATTTTTCATATCTTTACTATGTGACAAAGCAACTTCAGCCGCCTGTTCGTTCCAGCTTAACATAGCTAAGCCAAAGCGCGCCCTCATCACATTGGTTAATTCTAAGATTGTCTGCTCTTCCCCAGCATTCATCTCACTTCTCTCTGCGTCGGTTAATTGCGGAAGGGCTGGCAACTCATCAGTAAAAGTTAACTGAAACGGACGTAGCAACAACAAAATCTCTGTATTCATCAATCGAACACTTGAAAGTTTATTTTCAAAGGTATCAAAATATAGCAAAGCCCATAAATCTTCATCCATTTGAATCAGTGGTGTTTCAAGCAATTCTTTCTCAGATAACGAGAATACATAATCACTACCACCGTAAGAAAAAGATAATTCACTAAAAAATGGGTGTTTTTCTGCTATTTCTTCATAAGAATCTCCAATTTGAAAAAATCCTGTTATGATGTTCTCACCAATTATGAACAAACTTACAATCTTTCCCTCCGCTACACCTATATGAAAATAGGTAGACAAATCATTCTCGTTCACATACATCCACCGCTCATAACCATACATAGTAGGGTAACTTCTCGTAGGCATTCCATACTGTCGCATTACTTCTTCTATACCTAGCCCAAGCATTCTTTCCATCCCATCTAAAGTGGAATCATCAACTGTTGTTACTTCTTCTTGAGTAGGCGATATTTTCTTATTTATAAAATAATCTTCCACGATTGGCTCATATATCAGAGTGATAAAGACAATCGCTGTTAATATGATAACTCCCATTAATTTTCGCAACACTAGCTCTCCTTTAAGGTATGCAAGTGAATCCGCCGACAATTCCGAGACAGCTTTCTTTCATCGCCATGCATATTCATACTATAATCATCATAGTACGTATAAAGCTCTAACGCAAGTACAAATACGAGGGAGGAAGGAACCGATGCAATTTCACAGAACTGGGCTGGAAAATAAAGTAGTTGAGTTAACATTTCTAACAGAAATAATGGAGAAAATTGGCTTTGTATGTGCAGGTGGTTGGGACTATGAACGAATTACCTTTGATTATAAATTTGAGTGGCTGGATGATGTTTTTTACTTGCGTGCTCAAGGATATGCCGTTGAAGGAGATATAGGATCTAGGTTTGCAAAAGTTAAACTCCTAACCCCAATAATCGGTAAGCATTATTATCCACACGGAATTGAATATGGAGAAGATGAAAATTTCCCTGAACAAATATTAGCAAAAAGCAGAGAGTTATTGGCAAAAGTCAATAGTTCGTTAGATGAACTAGCTGATCTGTAATTTACCTTTTTTCACGGAGCTTCACAATATGGATGTTTATCTCTTTCACAGTTAATCCTGTCATCCATTCAACTTCCCGTTTTATCTCTTCCTGCAACAAAGTGCATTTGGACAAATAAGCGGAGATATCATCAAACATAAGAAAAATATCAATCTGGATACCATCACTTTCATTTTGAATGAAAATGCCTTTTTTTCTTCTCCTTGAAATGAATCCTAATACTTGTTCTTTTATAGTAGCATTGAACTCCATGTTATCGTGCTTCTTCGCAATATAAGAAACAATATCTGCGATAGTTACGTTCTCAATATAAAGCACCCCATTAGATAATGAGCTTTCCATTGCCATAGGCTCCCCTCTTTTAGCACAGATTTCACTCTACCCATCATATGCTTAAGAGGTCTATTTCGGTGAATGACTCTTATACGTATTAAGAAACTTCGAAAATTCACTATTCAGATGTGTGCTTTGAACATGATCTGTCTATGCTCTTTGTCATGATTCCACTCTTCTAATGTGATGTTATAAGCGTTTACTTTTTTTACAAAAACACCACAATTTAAGAAAACACAAAAAGGAAAACATGATGAAACCTCATTTTTACGGTCTCATCATGTTTTCCTTTTATTAGCGGATACGCTCTTCCGTTTCAATATCGAAGAAGTGCGCTTTATTTAAATCAAATGCAAATTTCAATTTATCACCAGCTTGAAGATTTGAGCGTGCGTCAATTCTTGCTACGAAGTTGGCACCATCAATGTGGGAGTAAACCATTGACTCTGCACCAAGAAGCTCAGCAACTTCAATTTCAATTTCAACTTGTGACTCTGGGAAAGACTCTAAGAATACTAACTCATCATGGATGTCTTCTGGTCGAAGTCCAAAAGTAATTTCTTTTCCTACGTATCCTTGTTCTTTTAACATTTTTAACTTTCCTTCTGGAATACGTAATTTTTGACTACCTATCACTACGAAGTCTCCATCAATTTTTCCGTGGAAAAAGTTCATTGCAGGTGAACCGATAAATCCGCCAACAAATACGTTTTCTGGATAGTCATATACTTCTTTTGGCGTACCAACTTGTTGAATGATACCATCTTTCATTACAACAAGGCGAGTTGCCATTGTCATTGCTTCTGTTTGGTCATGTGTTACGTAAATAGTTGTAGTGTTTAAGCGTTTGTGAAGCTTTGTAATTTCAGCACGCATGGAAACACGAAGTTTTGCATCAAGGTTTGATAACGGCTCATCCATTAAGAATACTTTCGCATCACGAACAATTGCACGCCCTAATGCAACACGTTGACGTTGACCACCAGATAATGCTTTCGGCTTACGGTCTAAGTATTGCTCTAACCCTAAGATTTTCGCCGCATTATTTACACGTGTAGCAATTTCATCTTTTGGCATCTTACGTAACTTTAAGCCGAATGCCATATTATCGTATACACTCATGTGTGGATATAATGCATAGTTCTGGAATACCATCGCAATGTCACGATCTTTCGGAGCAACATCGTTTACACGTTTTCCATCAATGAAAAAGTCTCCTTTTGATATTTCCTCTAGTCCAGCAATCATACGAAGTGTTGTCGATTTTCCGCATCCAGATGGTCCTACGAATACGATAAATTCCTTATCTTCAATATGTAAATTAAAATCAGTTACTGCTGTTACATTGTTATCATAGATTTTGTAAATATTATTTAACTTTAACTCTGCCATTCTCTTGTCCTCCTCATATATCCTTGCTTTTTCAACTGTCTTCATTGTATCCCTTTTCATTATTTCTGTAAACGTTCACAGTTGCTGAATTTCTCTCATTTGTTTGTGCACCTTGAACAAAAAAATCTTTGTTTGTTCAAGGTGCACAAACAAACAGTTATTTTACCAACAAAGTTGAATAACTAATATACTCAAGGGATTTGAGAAGGTATGTTCCTATTTATCTCGATGATTGACAAAGAAATGCTAGATAAACAAGGGTTGCACCTTCAAACGTTTTTATATCAATACCTGTCTTTTCAATGAACTTTTCTACACGGTATTGAACACTATTCCGGTGCATATATTGTGTTTTAGCAGCCAATGATATATTTTGATTACACTGAAGAAAAATTTTTATCGTTTCCAATAAATCCTTTTCATGTAGTACACCCCCAAGAACGCTCTGAAT
>DAIDKD010000156.1 GCA_027451065.1 Bacillaceae bacterium
ACTATACATAAATCGGTAAAAAGCAATCGATTTATATATAGTGCTGGCATCTACTTCATTCATTGTACTCCCCTAATGGCATGCCGGTTCGGAGGATTCCCCGTGTTTCGATTCCTCCTAAACCCTTTTCCCCTGTGATTGTATTTTTTACTACGTCCCACACTTGAATACTATCCATAAATGGTGTGTAGCTTATTTTGGCAACAATGTAGACTGGATCTAGAGCATGGATATTTACACGAGAGGGAGAGCTGGCAAAGTTAGCTCCCGCCGTGATTAAGGCTTCAAAATGAGATTGACAGGCTCCGGCAAAAATAATTAAACTGTCCAGAGAAGGCTGCTTTTTTCGAACCTCTCTTATTGTCTCCACAAAGTAGCGAGAGTTCCGATATGCTTCTAAATCAGCGATTTTTCCTTTAGATTTCGTATAAGCATCATGTCCTGTAATTACTAAAATGTTCGGTTGATACTCATCAAGGAGAGTGCTAATTTTTTTTGGCATATCTACTTCCTTGCAAAAAACTCCTTGCACGGGAACTCCCATCTTACTATAAAGTTCTAGACATTTCCGCAAATACAAAGGATCACCATCAACATGCAATACTTTTCCTGGAAGCTGAAAATAGCGAATGTTATTTTCATAGCCACTAGTAGAATAATACTCATTCCGCTGCAAAATCAGATGATAGGCTTGCTTAAAAAGATGCAGTGCTTTCTCTATTTTCTCCGATTCTTTTTTCATGCGCTTTGAATACTTTCCGTCATCAATTAACACCAAGTCTGGAAGTGGGGCATCTGCAATTAACCGAACATCTTCCCCATACAAAATAGCATATTTTTCCCCATTGTCCTCACGTATTTCCATAATACGAAATAACAAATCCAGATTATGTGACTTTCTTTCTACCAAATCGCCTACTTGAAAGTTCACCGTCTTCCCCCCTCCACTGTCTTCTGTATCATATGTGAAGGAGAAAGCTTTGGTCACATCAATCTTTCCTACTGCAAAGCTTGATACAAACCATTACTTAATTGAGCAAATTCTTCAATCGACAATGTTTCACCACGTCGTTTCGGGTCAATATTTACATCTGATAATACTTTTTCTAGCAATTCTTTATTGCCTTTCACTTGAGACAAATTATTCACTAAATTGTTCATTAATGTTTTGCGGCGTTGAGCAAAGCTTGCGCGCACAACAGCGAAGAAAAAGTCTTCATTATCCACTTGAACGGCCTTTTCCTTCCGTTTTGTCAAACGAATAACAGCTGAATCTACATTAGGTTGAGGCATAAACACTGTTTTCGGAACAATCATAACTGTTTCAGCCTCTGTATAATATTGAACAGCAATGGATAGAGAGCCATATGCCTTCGTTCCTGGCTTAGCAGCAATACGATCTCCTACTTCCTTTTGCAACATTACAACGATACCTCGTAACGGTAAATCCTCTTCTAATAGTTTCATTAGAATTGGCGTGGTCACATAGTAGGGTAAATTGGCAACAACCATTACATCTTTTTCTTCCCCGAATTCCTCTACCATTACTTTACGTACATCAGCCTTTAGTACATCACTATGGATAATCCGAACATTGTCATAAGGAGACAATGTATCTGCTAATATCGGAAGCAATCTTTGATCTATTTCAAAAGACACAACCTTTTCAGCCCGCTTTGCCAATTGTTCTGTTAACGCACCAATTCCTGGTCCTACTTCTATCGCACATGTTTCTTTGCTTATTTCTGCAAAATCGCAAATACGATCTAAAATATTCGTATCAATTAAAAAATTTTGACCTAGACTTTTTTTGAAAGAAAAACCGTATTTTTGCAAAATTTCCTTCGTTCTCACTGGAGTTGCTATATCTTTCATTTCTTTTCCGCTCCTATTATTATTCTCATGGCTTCCGCAAATTGCTCCTCAGTTACTTGAAACATCTGCAATCTTTTGTGCAACTGTTTTCCGTTCGCATAGCCAATCTTCAGTATTTTTCCTAAGGCTTCCCGTCTGCTTTTTGCAGCTGTACCACCAATCAAACCTGCAGTCACTAAGTCCCCATAAGTAATATCGCTAATAAACTCTATATCCATTTGCTGATATACGTGGCTTAAAGCTTCTCTAATTGCTTCTGGAGTGGCATGTTCCACACCTAAACCTTTTTTTCCTTTAGGAATAGCCTGTTCACGTGGTAAAAAGGCATGCTTGCACCCAGGTACCCGCTCTGAAATAATACTGCGAATCCGCTGCCCTGGATAATCTGGATCTGTAAAGATAATCGCACCACGCTTCGCTTGAGCCAGTTTGATTTTCTCAATGGTTTCATCACTCACTGCAGAACCGTTTGTTTCAATCGTATCCCCATTGACAGCACGCTTGACCGCAACTGTATCATCCTTTCCTTCCACGACAATAATTTCTTTTATTTTCAAATTATTCACCTCTATCCTTTCCATTAAACAAGAAATAGAGGGATTTTACAAGGGATATTTCAGAAACGCACGACAAACGCATGTAAGTTTCTAATCTCAGTTAGTAATGTGTGATGTATTTTTTGATTAGCTAGTAACCACAAATTCCTCTGTCTCCACTCAAATATGTATATCGAATTATTTGCATATATTTCAGAATATTTTTATAATAAAAAGGGAATTTGGAGGAGGGATTTTTATGGCTACATTATTTTCACTGGTATATTTATTATTTATTTTAGGTATCTTTGCTTTCACTATTTATGTTGTAATTACAATTTTAAACTTGATGAAACAAAGAAATGAGTATCTAAAAGATATTCGTGATGAATTAAGAAAAGGTCAAGAAGACAGGAAAGAGCATTGAAATGGTAGGAAATTAACAATTTCCTATCTCTCTATTCCTTTAAATTTGCGTATTCCCCAAACTATGCATCATGGATTTTGATATAAAAAACTTTATGCTTGCTTTTTCAACAGAGGTCGACTTCTAGGTCAATGGTCCTGATAATTTAAAAAAATGGGCCAAAGGCCCATTTTTTTAAATTACGCTAAAATCTTTATTGTTACATTCCTTCTTCCCCATTGCTGTGCTTGTGCAATAGTTGGAACATGCACATCAATTTTCTTTCCCCGAATGGCTCCACCAGTATCTCCGGCAATGGCCACTCCATATCCTTCAACCCATACTTTTGTACCTAAAGGAATAACACTTGGATCCACTGCAATTACTCGCTTGTTTGGATTGGCCTTCAAGTTAATACCAGTTGCTGTGATTCCCGTCATACCACCGCTCCCAGCTTGTGCTACTGAATAGGCAGTAGACTCTACTGTAAACTTTCTGACAATTCTACGTCCCTCTATCGTACCTAAGTCACTGGATTCCGAATTATTGTTGCTTTGATTGGTTGTAGAAGAAGTTGGCTGCTGTCTTGGTTCCGCTTGTTGTGCAGGCTGCCTTGGCTCTTCTTGGACGGGTTCTTTTGTTCCAACAGCAATAACCCGATCTGTACTTTCTTTTGCCACTTGACTAGCACTTCTTTCTCTGCCAACCTCTTCACCATTTTCTTTTGTTACTTCAAAAGTTATTTCCTTTACCCCAGTTTCCCCTTCCTCGATTACTTGCTCTGTTCCTTTTTCAAGGTTTGGGTCATTTTCTCTTCTCGTTTCAAATGGGATTTCCTCTTCTACGACATCGACAACTTTTTCTACACGAATGACACGAATTTTATCGTTTGCTGCAATGATAGTATCTTTTGCTGGCTCCACTCTATCAAGTTCTTTCACTTCTACTTCATTTTCTTCCAAAAAGTTTTCAACAGTGGTTGCAGTTGACCATAGTTCTGCTTCTTCGCCGCCAACTTCCAATATTACGGAAAAAGCTTTCTCTACATAAATGTTCATGTTTTCTTCTAGTTCTGTATCTATTTTCGGTTGAACAATATCATGCTCTGTAAGGGTAATATCCTGCTCTTCTAGGAACTCCGCTACTGTGTCTGCTATTGTCCAAAATTGTTCTTCTTCACCATCGAGGTCAAAGTTTATTTGCTGTGCAAACTGAATATTGACTTCCATGCCATCTGTTATTTCTGTTGCTTTGCTCGGCTCTACATGATCATGAGACTCTACTGTAATGCCTTGCTCCGCTAATAAGTCTGCTACTGTATTGACATGCGTACGAATTATTTGTTCCTCTTGCCCATCTACTGATAAATGAACGGTATCTCTTAATCCTTTGTATGCACCCACACCAAGAGAGCTTGATAAAAATAACGCTCCAGTTAATGTTATTGCTAACTGACGCCTCGTTCCTTCCTCAGAAATAACTTCTTTTGCTTTCTTTCCTTTTCTAAACATATGTATATATTTCCTCCCCGGTTTTGTCCAAAACAACTAACTTGTCCTGATAAGAGATGGGGATGATGTATGTATTATTTGCTATTTAAAATACAGCAGTTGATTTTATTGCTGTATTCTAAATAGGCGCTTTGCATTCTTTGTTGTTTGAGTTGCAACTTCCTCAAAAGATATTTCTTTCAGTTTTGCAATTTCCTCTGCAACAAGCTTTACATAGCTAGGTTCATTTCTTTTCCCTCGAAAAGGATGCGGTGTTAAGTAAGGACAGTCTGTTTCTACTAAAAGCTTCTCCAGTGGAACTTCCATTGCCACCTCTTTCGGCTTTTTCGCATTTTTAAATGTAACAGGACCACCTAAAGAAATAAGAAAATTAATTTCCATGCATTCTTTTGCTATTTCAACGCTTCCGGTGAAACAGTGCATGATTCCGCCTACTTCTTCCGCCTTTTCCTCTTTGAGAATACGAACAACATCTTGTGTTGCTTCTCGATTATGGATAATAATTGGCAAGTTCACCTTTTTAGCAAGCTGAATTTGCTTGCGAAATACTTGTTGCTGAATATCTTTTGGTGATTTATCCCAATAGTAATCCAGTCCAATTTCTCCAATAGCAACAACTTTTTCATGTGCTGCCAACTGTTCAATGCGCTGTAAGTCTTTTTCAGTCATGTCAATAGCATCAACTGGGTGCCAACCTACTGCAGCATACAAATAATCGTATGTTTCCACTAGCTCCATTGCCCGGGTAATTGTCTTGTTGTCGAAGCCAACAACTACCTGATTGGCTACTCCTGCAGCCAGAGCCCGATCCAACACCTCTTGTACATCGTCATTGAACTGATCAGCATTTATATGTGAATGAGTATCAAAAAGCATATTGTTCCTCCATCTCTCTTTGTAAAGTCTAACACAAATAAATTTTACATATCTAACGTACTCATAACAATACTATTACATTTTAAAGACAAGAATCGAGCTGTTTCACGTGAAACACCTCGATTCTTGTCAATATATGTCTATTATCTTCCCTAATCTACTTCACAATTGCTCCATTCGGAAGTGTTTGATCAATTGTTGCCAAAGATAAATTTCCATCTTTATCTGACCCGGCTAATATCATTCCCTGTGACAATTCACCACGGAGTTTTACTGGAGCTAAATTTGTTACGCAGATGACTTTTTTCCCAATCAGTTGCTCTGGTTGGTAATACTTTGCAATACCAGATACTACTTGGCGTTGCTCTGTTCCTAAATCAAGTTGCAGCTTTAGTAGTTTATCGGCTTTTTTCACTTGCTCCGCCGCCAGTACTTCGGCAACACGTAATTCTACTTTCATGAAATCATCGATATTGATTTCATTTACCTGCTCTGCTTTCTCCTCTTCTTTTGGCTCTTCTTGCTGAGGCGTTTGGATCGATTGACTCATTTGTTCTTTGATATATGCAACTTCTACCTCTACATCCAAGCGTGGGAAAATTGGAACTCCTTTGGCAATTACTTGTGTTCCTTCACCGATTGCCCCAAATGTTTCTAGTGTATCCCACGTTAATAATTCTTCAGCTAGTCCTAGTTGTTCAATAATTTGTTTTGGTGCTTTTGTTAAAAACGGTTGTAACAAAACTGCAACATAACGAAGAGATTCTGCTAAATGGTACATAGCAGATGCCAGCTCATGATTACGAGATTCATCTTTTGCCAATACCCATGGCTGAGTTTCATCAATATATTTGTTTGTTCGGGAAACAAATGCCCAAACGTCTGCTAATACATTGCTAAATTGCATATTTTCCATATTTCCTTCATATTTTTGCACTGTTGCTTTCGCAAATTCTTGAAGGGTTTCATCAAATGGTGTCACAGTTCCTTTATAGTTTGGAATTTTTCCGTCGAAATATTTATTAATCATAGAAACAGTACGATTCAGCAAATTCCCTAAATCATTTGCTAACTCATAATTCGTACGCTCTACAAATGATTCTGGAGAGAAAACACCATCTTGGCCGAAAGGAAGCTCTCTTAATAAAAAATAACGCGTTGCATCTAGACCATAGCGCTCAATGAGCATTTCTGGATACACAACATTCCCTTTCGATTTGGACATTTTTCCGTCCTTCATCATAATAAATCCGTGAGCAAAGATTTTCTTTGGTAACGGTAAATCTAACGCCATTAAGAAAATAGGCCAGTAAATTGTATGGAAACGAACAATATCTTTCCCGACTACGTGTACGTCTGCCGGCCAATATTTATTGAATAATTCTTCATTATCTGATGTATAACCTAATGATGTAATATAATTTGTTAGAGCATCTACCCAAACGTAAATAACATGCTTTGGATCTCCAGGAACCTTTACACCCCATTCAAAGGATGTTCGAGAAACAGACAAGTCCTCAAGTCCTGGCTTGATGAAGTTATTAATCATCTCATTTTTACGAGATTCTGGTTCGATAAAGGTTGGATTCTCTTCATAGTATGTTAATAAGCGATCCGCATATTTTTGCATATTAAAGAAGTAAGACTCTTCCTTCACCTTCTTAACTTCCCTACCGCAATCTGGACATTTTCCGTCTACTAATTGAGATTCAGTAAAAAAAGACTCATCAGGTGTACAGTACCACCCCTCATATTCACCTTTGTAAATATCTCCATTGTCCATGAACTTTTGGAAAATCTTCTCAACTGCATCCTCATGACGCTTTTCAGTCGTACGAATAAAATCATCATAAGAGATATCCATTTGTTCCCAAAGCTTTTTAGCCGCCTCTGCAATCCCATCCACATAAACTTGCGGCTCTTCTCCAGCCTTCTCTGCTACTTCTTGAATTTTTTGACCATGCTCATCCATCCCTGTAAGAAAACGGACATCGAAACCTTTTAATCGTTTGTAGCGAGCCATCGCATCTGATGCAACGGTCGTGTATGCTGTTCCAATATGGAATTTTCCACTTGGATAATAAATCGGTGTCGTTATATAGAATGTATTCTTTGCTTCTGACACAAAATAACCTCCATCTTCATTTCAATATTTATATAGGGGATATTATAACATTTTTTTAGATGATGAGAAATGGATAAAAGCGTCTATTTCTCATCATCTA
>DAIDKD010000157.1 GCA_027451065.1 Bacillaceae bacterium
CTTGCGGCTACGCTCATAATTTGGATCAGGTAGCGGTATTGCCGAAAGCAACGACTTTGTGTATGGGTGGAAGGGATGAGCATATAATTCATCACTATCTGCCAATTCAACAATTTTCCCATGATACATGACACCAATTCGGTCACTAATATATTTTACCATAGATAAGTCATGGGCAATAAACAAATATGTGAGCCCATATTCATTCTGTAATTTTTTCAACAGATTCACAACTTGCGCCTGAATAGATACGTCTAAGGCAGAGATTGGTTCATCTGCAATAATAAATTCAGGTTTCACTGCTAGTGCACGGGCAATGCCGATACGTTGTCGTTGACCGCCTGAAAACTCATGAGGATACCGATTTGCATGCTCTTTACGTAACCCCACAGTTTCTAATAACTCATATACTCGTTCCATTCTCTCTTCTTTACTTTTGGCTAAGTTATGGAGGTCAATGCCTTCCGCGATAATATCACCAACTGTCATACGGGGATTGAGTGACGCATAAGGGTCTTGAAAAATCATCTGTATTTTGCGATTGAATTTCTTTAAAGATGCACGAGTTTTTTTCCCGTGTACGTTTTCCCCTTCAAAAAGCACCTCTCCGCCAGTCGCATTGTACAGCCGAATGATGCTCCGCCCAGTTGTTGATTTACCAGAACCTGATTCTCCAACAAGGCCAAAAGTTTCTCCACGATAAATATCGAAAGTCACATCATCCACTGCTTTTACAACATCGTTACCTGTAGAAAAATACTGTTTTAAATTTTTTATTTCAACTAATTTCTCACGGTTATTTAACGACATGGAAGCCACCTTCTTTCATATGTCGAATGCGTCTTTGTAGAGTTTCCGGCATGTCAATATTTGGAGCATTTTCATGTAACAACCATGTTGCCGCGTAATGAGTATCACTTACTTTGAACATTGGCGGTTCCATCTCAAAGTCAATTTTTAATGCCCTTGGATTTCTCGCCGCAAAGGCATCACCAACCGGTGGTTTTAGTAAATCTGGCGGTGTCCCCGGTATCGCGATTAATTCTTCCTCACTACTATCTAAACTTGGCATAGATGTTAATAATCCCCAAGTATATGGGTGCTTCGGGTTATAAAAAATATCATCTACCGTTCCAATTTCAACAATCTTGCCGGCATACATGACAGCAACACGGTCAGCAACATTAGCAACTACACCTAAATCATGGGTAATAAAAATAATTGAAGACTCCATACTCTCTTGGATTTTCTTCATTAATTCCAAAATTTGCGCCTGCATCGTAACGTCCAAAGCAGTTGTCGGCTCATCAGCAATCAATAGTTTCGGGTTACATGCCAAGGCAATGGCAATGACGACACGTTGTCTCATTCCACCGGAAAATTGATGAGGATACTGCTTCATTCGAATATCAGGATTCGATATCCCAACTAACTCCAACAATTCTATTGTACGACTTTTTGCATTGGCAGTACTTATTTTTTGATGCTTGATTAAGCCTTCCATAATTTGCTTGCCAACGGTCATTGTTGGATTTAAAGACGTCATCGGGTCCTGAAAAATCATTGCAATTTCTTTTCCACGGACATGCTGCATTTGCTTATCTGTTAACTTTGTCAAATCTTTCCCATCAAAGAGAATCTCCCCACCTTTGATATGTCCAGGAGGTGTAGGAATTAACCCCATCAATGCTTTTGAAGTAACTGATTTACCAGAACCCGATTCTCCAACAATTGCCAGTGTTTCACCTTTTCTCAAATCAAAGGTGACACCTCTCACTGCCTGAACCTCTCCCGCATATGTTTCAAAGGAAACTTGCAGATTGTTCACTTCTAATAACTTGCTCATCTTGGTTTCTCCTTCGCTTTTCTTTTGTCCAGCTTCTGCGGCTAGCTTCACTTCGTCAAATAACCTTCACACCGTAAAGTCAAAAAACGACTTTAGGTGTGAAGAACATTCGCCGAGAGAAGCTGGTCAAGCCGCATTCGCTTTTCTTAGTTACTTACGCATTTTTGGGTCTAGTGCGTCGCGTAATCCATCGGATAATAGATTAAAACTTAAGATTAATACACTGATTACTATGGCTGGGGATATTAGCATGTGTGGAAAGGTTTGTAAGGATCTTTGTCCCTCACTTACCAATGACCCTAATGAAGCCTGCGGAGCGGCTATACCTAAACCGATGAAACTTAAAAATGCTTCAGAGAAAATGGCAGATGGTACAGTGAACATTGCCATAACGATAACAGAGCTCATTACGTTCGGTACTAAGTGTTTCGTAATCAATTTTGTATTGGAAGCGCCTAACGTTCGTGAAGCTAATACATATTCTTGATTTTTTAATTTCAATACTTGGGCACGAACTACCCTCGACATTCCTATCCATCCTGTAAGAGACATAGCCAAAATTATCGTCAAAATTCCCGGTTCAAACAATAGAATAAACAGAATAACAACAACAAGAAACGGTATCCCTGCTAATACTTCTACTATTCTTTGCATAATATTATCTACTTTTCCACCATAGAAGGCTGAAATTCCACCGTACGTTACACCGATAAGTACGTCGATAAGGGCGGCAACTATACCAATGATAAGAGAGATTCTTGTTCCTTGCCATGTTCTTGTCCAAATATCTCTTCCTAACTCATCTGTTCCAAACCAAAAATATTCATCGATTCCTCTTCTCTCATAAACATCATTTCCCATTTGATCAATGCCGTCGAACGGAAGAAAAGAAATATTTTCCAACATCGGAATTCGCGGCGGTAACGTTGCCCGACTTAAATCTTGATCTCTATATGAATGACTACTGAAAATCGGCGCGAAAATTGCTAAAGATACAATTATAGCAATCATTACTAAACCGAGTATTGCCGCTTTATTTGCGAATAAACGACGTCTCACATCTTGACCATACGTTAAACTTGGGCGGGCAATTACTTCAGTATTTATTTCTTCTTTATTTGCTTCCTGAAATAAATCAGGTGAAATGTTTTTTAACTTATCCATTACTTGCTTCCCCCGTCTAAACGAATTCGCGGATCAATCACTCCGTATAATAAATCTACAATAAAAATAACAAAAATAAGTAACGTACTAAAGAATAGCGTTATCCCCATGATTAATGAGTAATCATTTGTCATGATAGATTGAACAAACTGCGCTCCTAATCCTGGAACTGCAAAAATTTGTTCCACAACCAATGTACCTGTAATTAAGTTCACTGCTAGCGGTCCCAAAATTGTAATAACAGGAATCAAAGCATTGCGAAGTCCGTGTTTTACTAGGACAGCTCCCTGACTGATTCCTTTTGCTTTTGCTGTTACAATATAATCAGAGCTTAATACTTCTAGTAACTCTGATCGAGTAAAACGCGCTATTTGTGCCGTTACGCTTACCGATAAAGCAATCGTTGGCAATATCGTATATTCCGGTCCATCCCACAAGGCTACGGGCAACCATTGTAATTGTACTCCGATAACATAAGACAGCAATGCCCCTAACACAAAACTTGGGACGGACATTCCCAACACGGAGAAAACAGTTGCTCCATAATCCATCCATGAATTATTTTTTAACGCCGCAACAATTCCTAATAGCAATCCACAAACTGTTCCTAGTATAAGTGCCTGTACACCTAATTGTGCAGAAGGACCGATACGTTCCATAATTATCGTTGCGACAGGACGGTTATCTTGGATAAAAGATACACCCAAGTCTCCTTGCAGTAAATTTGTCATATAATTTATATATTGAACAAATATGGAATCATTTAGTCCAAATTGCTCTAATATCATAGCTTGCTGTTCCGGTGTTAATAGCTCCGGATTACTTAAAGGCGTACCTGGTAATAACTTCATTAAAAAGAACGTTGCTGTTGCAATTAAATATAACGTAATTACCATATACACTACTCTCTGTAAAACGTACTTCCTCATAAAACTGTCTCCTCTTCTCTACTCCAATAATTAATTAGTTCTCATGTACAAAATATACAATAATTCCTATCTGTTTACAATAAATTAAAAGGAAGTCTCATACTTTTTTTAAAAAAACAAGTATGTTTGTCTCCCCCGAAAAACTTTCACTTTATTTTTATAAAATAATTTTCTTGAAAAATTCTCTGAACTTCTCCTTGTCCTCTGCTGTAAATGGCTTCGGTCCTTTTGTACGCCCTCCGCCCTTTCGAACCATTGCGCTAACATATCGCGTTTGTAATAACTGTTCAATATTTTCATTTGTATAACGAAATCCTTTATGATGAAGAACAATACAGCCTTTTCCTAAACATAACGAAGCAAGGCCATAGTCTTGTGTAACAATGACATCTCCTTTTTCGGCTAACTTCACAATTCGATAATCCGCAGCGTCTGCTCCAGAATCAACATAAATAAATTCTACTCCTGACGGTTGCTCCTCATTAGAAAAATGAGAAAAGCTAGTTACCAGGATGACTGGAATTTCGGCAATTCTACCTTCAGAAATAATAATATCTTTTACCGGGCAAGCGTCTGCATCAACATAAATTTTCATCTTTTTCTCCCTTAATATAGATAATGCTGAAAAATAGCTATCAAGCATAGTTAATTCAACCATTCCTATAATTTAACATTCACAGCTAATTATGTAAAGTTCAAATAGTAAAAAAACCCCTTACATCCTACGAGGTAAGAGATTTTACTTTCTACAAAAGATACATCAGGATGTCAGTCCTAATGCTTTTTTTGTTTGTGAACCAACAATCCCATCTACTTGCAATTTTTTAGCCCTTTGAAATTTTCGAACTGCACTATCTGTTCCTGGACCAAAAATTCCATCTACTGCCATTTTATAATAGCCCATTCCTTTCAATTTTTCTTGGACTATTTTCACATCATTTCCTCTACTACCTTTTTTCAAAATTGATGTAGAGATAGCCGAAGAATTACTAGCAGAACTTGATACTTTCAATCCGTTCTCTTTGGCTATCGTATCAAATGATTTGCTAGATGATGTAATCACAACAGGGGTACTGACCTTCACTTGCTCAAAGAGCCATTCCACATCTGCGTCATACATTCGAATACAGCCGCTGCTTACGTACTTCCCAATGGAGCTCGGATCATTATTCCCATGAATCGCATAAGTTGTCCCCCATGTTCCACGAGCATTCAATCCCAACCAACGATTCCCAAGAGGATTCCGTGGATCTCCGCCCGGAATATGCCCTGTATAATAAGGACGGTTTACTATCTTATTTACAATTTTAAACTTTCCTTCAGGTGTGTACGAAGCTTTTCTTCCAGTGGCAACTTTAAATGTTTTTACAAGTTTCCCATTTTCATAGTAAGCAAGTTTGTTGGTTGATTTGTTAATAATAATAAATTGACTAGCTGCCGCCTCACCGCGACTAATCCCCAAACCGAAAAATACAAACACAGACACCATGAGTGTAGTAAGAAACTTTTTAATCGCATTTCCCTCCTTTTCCATGATAATGAAATTCCTTGCTATATCATTTTATGAAGGAAGAGAAATAAGTTGTGTACTTTTCGGTTTGTGTGAGGTGGGAAAAAAACATCCACCTCACACAAACCGAAATATCCTAATGATGAATGGGGAATATTGCAGGAATACGGGGCCTAGGTAATATTTTATTTCATGTATATAGAAGAGAATGTTCTTGCAAAGCTATATTATACAGTAATGACTTACTGCGACGTAACCAAAACTTATTTCCGTCTTTTTATATTTGCCTTTAATCATCCAATTTTATTGGATACTTCTCTCCAAAATTATTTATTGCAATTAATATGCATTGTAATTCTCTGCCTTTATCAGTTAGTGAGTATTCTGTTTTGGGTGGTATTACTTCATAAGTATGTTTTTCAATAAGACCATCTTCTTCCAGTTCCTTAAGGTCTTTACTGAGTGTATGAGGGGTTATAGAGTTCAAAATTCGTACTAATTCATTAAATCTTTTCTTCCCATCTACCAAATGATACATAATAATAATTTTCCATTTTCCTCCAATGACCGCTAATGTATTAGCTGTCCCACAATTACATCGTACCATTTGTTCATATGTTTTTCTCAAATTACTCATTCCTTTTACAGTATCTTTTTTGATAGTATTGCTATTTTTTTAATCTATTATACAATATCATTGTAACTATTAAAAGGTACTGTGAGGAGGATAATTGTGGAAAAATTAACATTGAATGAACCTTTAACTTTAAAAAGTGGTGTTACATTGAAAAACAAGTTTATCATGGCACCAATGACAACAAAAATGAGTTTTTATGATGGCGTAATTACCACAGATGAACTGAATTATTATGCTTTAAGAAGTGGTGAAGTAAGTGCTGTTATAACAGCAGCCGCTAACGTACAAGAAAATGGTAAAGGTTGGGAAGGGGAGTTAGGAGTTTATTCTGATAAACATATAGATGGATTATCAAAATTAGCATCTACCATAAAGAAAAAAGGAACAAAAGCCATTTTACAAATCTTCCATGCCGGTCGAATGACTGATAAAAAAAAATTACGTGGTGAACAACCAGTGGCTCCAAGTGCTGTAAAAGCGGAAAGACCAGACGCACTTACACCCAGAGAATTAACTGAGTCAGAAATTTTACAATTAATAGAAAGTTTTAAACAAGCTACAATAAGAGCCATTAAAGCTGGATTTGACGGTGTTGAAATTCATGGAGCTAACACCTATTTAATTCAACAATTCTTTTCTCCTCATTCAAATAGAAGAAATGATCGTTGGGGAGGAAGTGTTGAAAAAAGATTTACTTTTATTAACCAGTTGGTTGATACTATTACTAATACGGTTAATGACCATGCACATGGCCCATTTGTCGTAGGATATCGTTTTTCACCAGAAGAAAATGAAACACCAGGAATTCGCTTAAAGGACACTCTATATTTAGTAAATAAGTTAGCCAATAAAAATCTTGATTATTTACATGTTTCATTGAACGATTATAAACGGGTTTCTATTTCAGATGAATTCAAAGAAAAAACAATTCTTGAATATATTCATGAAACAATCAATGGAAGAGTACCATTAATTGGTATTGGAGATGTCAGAACAAAAGAAGATGCAGGAAATGTATTACAACATAGTGAGTTAGTAGGATTAGGTCGTATTTTATTAAGTGAACCGCATTGGGTAAATAAAATCTTGAACAACAAAGAAAACCTAATTAGAGAAACTATTGCTCAAGAAGATAGAGAAGAGTTAATCATTACTGATGGTGTTTGGGGATTTCTTGAATTTATGATGCCTGATAGATTAAAATAAATGATACAAATCAATTCTCTGAAGTTTTATTTCCTTTTTGTGTTACGGCCACACAGTATGCTCCTACTGTTTAACAAAGGTTTCATCAGGAGAA
>DAIDKD010000158.1 GCA_027451065.1 Bacillaceae bacterium
TTAATACAATCAAATAGTGGAGTAGAGACTGAAGTCGAAAAAGAGACTAGTCCCGAGAAAGAGCGAGGCAAAAAAATCTGGGAATTATTTGAATCGGAAGACCATGGTTTATATTGATTTTTATCTTGCATCCTTAAGGCCTCATTTCTTTCGTGTACTGCAATATAATATAGATTATTATTATCCATGTTAAAAGTTTACAAAAATCCGCATTTGTAAAATCCTTCTCCCTTCCTACAGGACAAAATATTTTCTATACTCTGATAATCGCACATACCAATTTTTATCACTTTGCATCTATATATATAGAGTTTTTAGAAAATGAATAGAAAGGAGAAATTGATAATGTGTTCAAGTTCCAATGGAAGTCAAAATTGCTGTCCTCCAGCACAGTTCTTTCAAGAATCACATTGCGGTAACTTTGAAGGAGAAACTTTTCATGGCTATTGGGGAGGAGAAAACACGATTGAAGAAGATCCTGTTTATGTTCACTTCGTAAAAGATTTGGAAAATACGATTGAATATAGAGATATACTGGATGGAGAAAGCGAAGGTTTAGAAGACCTCGTTGATTTCAAAAGAAAAGAAGGATATGTCTATCCACGAAAGGTGATGGCATGGAGAGCCCCTCTCACAAAAAGCGACTACGTACAAGGAACTTTTGAAATCTTCAACTCAAGCCACAGCAGATATCCAGTATTTGCCCTTGTTGACGGTGCGGTTCTTATTGTTGAACCAGGTAATTCAGAGATAGTATCTGTTCATCGACCAAAGCGCTTCCTCATTTTTGCATTCGGTAAAACAGATGGGAAATTCTGTGTCACTTTGTACAAGCGCATCTTAGCCTAAACTCACATTTCTATTTCTAGCAATAAAAGTGCTGCCCATTCAATATACAAGTATGAATGTCAGGGTGGCTCTTTCGTAAGAGAAATGATTGATATTTTATCAAGAAAGGAGGTTGCGTATGACTTCTATTAACTGTAAAGGGATAAAAAAGGAAGTAAAGAAAATTAAAGTGCAAAAATTTGATGATGTAGATGTTTCCTTAGAAAATAATTCTTCTCTTGAATTGATTGGAAAAGGTAGACAAGGTGCCGTCTTTAAAATTAACGAAGAAATGTGCATAAAGGTGTATGGAGAAGTTAAAGATTGTCAACGTGAATATTATGCGATGAATTTAGGAAAGGACACCCCCTTGCTGCCTAATGTCTATTGTAAAGGAGATAACTTTATCGTCATGGAGATGGTCTACGGTATTGATTTACGGGAGTATTTACAAGCAAGTCCCTTAACAAAAGAATTGTCTTATAAGCTTATTGAAATGTTAATTACATTTAAGGAAATTGGCTTTGAAAGAATAGATCATCATAAACGCCAAATATATCTTCAAAAGGACGGAACATTAAAAGTAATTGATGTAGGAAGAACTGTTTGGAGAAATCGAACATATCCATACCCAAGGAAGCTATTACAAAGTCTAGGTACGGAAAATAAGCAATTATTCCTCACTCATGTACAAGAAATGGCTCCACCTCTGTATGAAGAGTGGCAATATTTTATGAAAATGGATGAGATTGCTAGAGAAATGTATCATCATCTAAATGAAAATGCAAAAATTGATATAGAATCTTTACATGAGAACGCAAACAACTTATTAACAAAAAAAAGCTCTAAAGAGCATATTCAGCAATTACTCGGTCTCATTCGCAAAGTAGTAAAAGAGGAACGTGTTGCCTTAGCTGAGAAAGAACAAAAGTCTAAAGAAAAAGCACAAAAGAAAGAAAATGATGTAGAAGAAAAGAATGAGGAAAAAGAAAGTATCAAGACAGAAAATGAACAAAAGATTGAAGTAGTTCAAGAGGAGATTAGAGAAGAAAATGGAAAGCAAATTTCCTATCGAATCAATTGGAAGAAGGAGTAAGAAAAATGAAAATACTAGTTATTTGGCGACTGTTAACAGTCGGAGGGGTGAATGCTGGGTGGAGAAATAGAGCTATTTACTTTCAAAAATATGGAATTACCACCGATTTTCTCTATACGAAAGACTTAGGTGGCATGCACATGGTTCAAGATATAGCGACTGTCTATTTAACAAAAGATAAGAAAGAAATTCAGGAAATACTTAATAAAAATAAATACGATGCCATTATCGTTGTAGACACAAGCTCTGCGTATAAATGGTTAAAAAAATTCAATTATCAAGGTCCTATTATTATAGAAGCTCGTACTCCAGAACTTATCAAATTGCAAAAAAATCTTCAAGGCTATGAGCAAATATCTCCATATTGTTTTATTGTGCCATCATCTTACCAAAAGCGAGTTCTCTCCATTCTATTAGATAAATCGATTCCTATCAAAGTGGTTCATAATGGTACGGATACTTCATTTTTCCGACCATTAGCAGAAAATGAACTTCCCCTAAAAAAAGAGCCACACATTCCATCTGATAAAAAAGTCATTGCTTATATAGGAAGATTAGACACTAGGAAAAACTGGCGATTTTTATTGAAAGTTGCAAAGCTAGTAAAAAAAGAAAGAAATGATATTGAATTTTGGATCATTGGTGGAAATAAAAGCGTTGAAAAAAGCTTGTTTCAAGAAGAATGGAAAAAACAAGGTTTAGTAGACATAATCAAATGGTTTCCAGTTATACCTTATCACGATATGCCTAGTATTTATGGAAAAATAAAAGCATCAGGTGGCTGTACTATTTCCACTACGAAAGCTGAATCATTTGGCAATACCTTTATTGAATCAATGGCGTGTGGTGTTCCGGTTATTGCCCCTAACGTTTCATCTATTCCAGAAATCGTTATCGATAGAAATACCGGTTTATTATATCGGGAAGAACATGTAAGAGGTGCTGTTCAAAAAATATACGAAGTCATTGATTTTCCAGAAGTGTATGAAAAACTATCAAAAGAATCTCGACAACACGCGGAAACGAAATTTTCCTTATCTGTTTGTGCTGATAAATACATTGACATGTTAAGAGTTCTAACAGGAAGTGACGCAGATGAATCCCGTCCAATATCATAAATGTTTTGAGAGTAAAACCAAGAACGCTCATCTGATGACTTTTGATAATGGAAAAGAATATGTGGTGAAATTTTACAAAGAAACGGAAAAGAAGGCGCTCGTTAACGAATGGTTTGCGTACTGTGTAGCAAGGTATTTGCAAATGCCGGTACCTTATGCTTATCTGGTAGAAATACCAAGAAATTTTATGGAAAAACTACCTCTAGGCAACGAGATTCAATACACAAAGAAGCAATTTGCCAGTGAGTATATTGCAGATACTTTTAATGGTCAAGAAACGACTATTTATGGAGTTGTGAATAAGTCCCAATTAGCTCAAATTATTGTGTTTGACTATTGGCTATGCAACACGGACCGTACGAAGAAAAATATATTGCTAAAGGAAATCGAACCTAATAAACACATCCTTTTCGTCATCGATCACGCAGAAATTGGAAGTTCTTTTAGTTGGACAATCAATGACTTGGTACAACTACCACAAACACTTATGAAAAGCGCTACTCACGAAATCATTGCATCCTTCGTTCCAACAGAGGATGAATTTATTAAGCAAATCAAAATCATTCAATCAATCCCCCTTCAATTACTAGAAGAAATTTTCAATATGATACCTGATGACTGGAATTTTACCACAGAAGAGAAGACAAATTTTATTCAAACGATGAATCATCGTCGCTTCAAAATGTTGCCTAAAGTCATCAAGCAATTCATCGCGAAAAAGTACCGCCTGATTCACCAAGCACACTAATTTGCTTTATTGTCTGACACATGCAAGATTGGCGCAAAATCGCCAACCTTGCATGTGTCAGACAATCTGTTCACTCTGTAATATTTCTAATTGCCTGATAATGCGTGAGAAACTTTGTACATAGTTATTTTCCTGCTTCTTGACATTTTCTTTCTTAAATTAATTATTACAAACACTTTACAAATTCACTACAATAAGCCCTTTCATAAGATTATACATGATAGAAATGCTATATTAGTAGGCAGAAAGGGTGAGTTTATTTATGAACTTTAGGAAAATAGTTGGAAAAAGTATGGTAGTAATCGCGCTTTCTACTTATTTTGCATCTTCTGCTTATGCGGAAGAATCTACAGAGTCTCTTCAAGAAGATGCACAAAAACAATTAAGCATTTTGCAAGAACAACAAGAAAAGAAACAAACCCTTGAAGAGCAAATGGGAACTGCCGAGAGCAAATTGCAAGAAATACAAAGCTCAATGGGTTCTTTACAGGAAGAAATTGGACAGGTGGAAGAAGAGGTACTCCAAGTAACAGAGCAAATCAATGCGAATAAAGAGGAAATTGTCACCTTGGAAGAGAGTATGTATGCAAGGCAAGATTTAGTAAAAGAACGTCTTGTGGCGATGCAACAAACCTCAAAGGATAATGTTCTTATCGATATATTATTGAATTCGGAGAGCATTGTAGATCTTGTTCAAAAAGCTTATTCAGTATTTGTTATCTTTGGTGCTGACAAAGATATCTTAGACACTCAACAAGCCGACTTAGAACAACTTGAAAAAATAAAAGTTGAAATCGAAGAAAATGAACAAACACTTGAAAATCGCCAACAGCAACTAACCAACAAACAGGACGAGCTTGAAAATCTGGAAGCTGAGCAACAAAATAAGTTGCAGGAAATCCAGTCAAGTTATGAAGAAGTGAGTAATGAAATAAAATTAACAAAAGCAGAGCAAGAAGACATAGAAGCGAAGTTAGTAGCACTTGAAACTGCTGCAAAGGAAGAAGCAGAATTATTAGTAACTGCAACTGTCGTTGAAGAAACTGAATCTGTGACAAATATTGAAGCAGAGGAAGTTGATATAGAGACAACCGAAAAAATAGACGAAGTTGAAGCAACATCAACAGAAGAAACTGAATCTGTGACAATTGAAAAAACAGAAGAAGCTAACGTAACTGATAATACTGCTAACTCCAACCAATCAGAATCAACTGAGAGCAATCAGGATTCTGAAGTGTCAGCTCAGGAAGAAAAAACTATTTATGTAACTGCAACAGCCTATACGCCTGATGACAGTACAACTGGTAAAACTGTAACTGGCTTTGATATTTGGGCAAATCCGAATGCAAGAATAATCGCAGTAGACCCGAATGTCATTCCGCTAGGAACAAAAGTATGGATAGAAGGATATGGAGAAGCAATCGCTGCCGATACTGGCGGTGCTATCACCGGCTATAAAATAGACGTTCTCCTACCAACTACGGCTGATGCTCTCAACTGGGGAAGAAGAACTGTAAAAGTAATTGTTCAAAGTTAGGATTGTTTTGGAAAACAGGCGGTCTGACACATCCGTGGTTGGTTAACTCTTTTGCACCAACCACGGATGCGTCAGACCGCTCCCTTTTTTTGCACATTAATATCTATCAAAATACCGTCTTCTTCCCCTTCGTTTCCTTCAATATTTCTACAGCCTCGCGAAATCTTTGTGAATGAATAATCTCCCTTTCCCGTAAAAAACGCAATCCATCATTCAAATCTGGATCATCGGACATTTCGATAATCCATTGATATGTAGCCCGTGCTTTTTCTTCTGCTGCGATATCTTCATACAAATCTGCTATCGGATCACCTTTTGCTTGAATATAGGTAGCTGTAAATGGCACTCCACCAGCATTGTGATAAAATAGTGCCGTATCATGATTTACATAATGTTCTCCTAAGCCAGCTGCTTTCAATTGCTCTGGTGTGGCGTCTTTTGTCAATTTGTAAATCATCGTGGCAATCATTTCCAGATGAGCGAACTCTTCTGTTCCAATGTCTGTTAGTAGACCAATTACTTTATCTGGTATCGTATAACGCTGATTTAAGTAGCGGAGAGCAGCCGCTAATTCACCGTCTGCTCCACCGTACTGTTCAATTAAGTATTTCGCTAACTTGGGGTTACATGAGCTTACTTTGACTGGATACTGAAGTTTCTTTTCGTAAATCCACATATGATTTCCTCCCTCGTTGAAAAGCAAATGGATTCATTCATATTTGCCACGGCCAAGGACTTGTTCCCCAACTCCACTTCCCATCTGTGTAGCTATTGCCATATTGCTGCATTGGTCCATATTTCTGTTCAAAAGTTTGTTTTAGCTTCTGCCTCTCGAAAGAAAGTTGATTAAATTGTTCCATTGCTTTTATATCAGTTGGATGTGTATCTAAATATAACGTTAATTCTACTAACGCAAAATCAATCGCTTGGATTTCTTCTAATTGGCTATAGTATTCTGGAGGTGATGAGTGCCTCATGGAGTTTCTCCTTTCTTCCTATTTCTTAAGTGAATCAACTTCAGTTAGGTAAAGGCTTTTTCACTTGTTGATAAGGATTTTCGTAATAGTCATAAAATAACGGCCATAACGTTCCTTTGTTCAATGCTTCCTGGGGAGAAAATTGCGCCAAACTTGGCGGTTGAAAACCTATATAAAGTTGGGGTGGGGTTGAATAGTATTTAGCGCCAATAGGGGGACAAGGGTCATATGTACCTCTTGGCGGGTAGTATGTTTTCATAGAGGTATGCTGTTGGTGGGGCATAGAGTTCACCTCTTTCCTGAAAATGTTCGTTTACATGTCAGTTTATTCCAATATAATTTGTCCTATGATTGCTCCTATAAAAAAAAGACTGTTTGGAGAGGAATATTCCCTCCTCTCCAAACAGTCTTTTTAAAGAGACTATACTTTTTCACTAGCTTCATCTTGAACTTCTTTTGCCATATATGTGATATGTAATCTTCTTCCTTTACTGGATGCAATTAGGATGTATCTTATTGTTTTGTATCCTTATCTATTGAAATATTGATTTCCATTCTCCATAACCTTCTTTTTCCAAATCATCTACTGGGATAAATCGCAGTGCAGCAGAGTTAATACAATAACGTAAACCATTTGGACCTGGACCATCATCAAAAACATGACCCAAATGGGAATCCCCCTCTGTACTTCTTATTTCCGTTCTCGTCCTATTATGACTTAAGTCAACCTTTTCCTTCACACTTTCCTGCTTCATTGGTTTTGTAAAGCTTGGCCAACCGCAGCCACTGTCATATTTATCCAAGCTAGAAAATAATGGCTTTCCTGATACGACATCAACATAAATTCCCTGTTCGCTATGATTCCAATATTCATTTTGAAATGGTGGTTCTGTTCCATTCTCTTGGGTTACATGGAACTGCATTGGCGTTAGTTTTTCTTTTAATTGCTCATTATCTTTCGGCCAATGGTCCTTAATGAATTCATCACGTCCTGACCCTTTCCGATATGATGC
>DAIDKD010000159.1 GCA_027451065.1 Bacillaceae bacterium
GGACCTTTGCGACCTGGAGCAGCAATGAATAAAGATTTACCAGCAGTAGGAAATATTAATATTACTGGGACGGTTAACGCTGGCGGTTACATGGACTTTATGATGTTACAAAACACTCGGCTCAGTCTCGTTATGAAAATGGCCGATATTATTGCCTCTAGTATCTACCAAGTAGACCATTTTTATGGTAAGTCCAGTTGAACAATTTTTCATTTGTAAATATGAGGAAAAGTGGACAACTTTCTCCCTTTTTTATCTTACTCATGTTCCTTAGTATCTTTGTTTAAAATATCTAAAATCCGTTCCAAATCATCTTGATTAAAAAACTGAATTTCAATCTTTCCTTTATGATTGTTTTCAGTAATTTTTACAGAAGTACCAAATTGTCCAGTCAATTCTTCCTCATATCGACGATAAAATACATTTTTTTCTGGCTGCTTCTTTTTTGTTTCACGTGAAACATTTTCGTTTATATCATTCACAATTTTTTCTGTTTGACGAACATTTAAATTTTCTTTTGTAATTTTTTTAGCAACCAGTAGTATTTTTTCCTGATCTTTCAATCCTAATAAAGCACGTCCATGCCCCATAGAAATCGTACATTCCATGAGCATTTCCTGTACCTTTTTAGGAAGAGAAAGCAACCGTAAATGATTGGCAATATGTGGTCTACTTTTTCCCATTCGCTTCGCTAACTGCTCTTGGGTTATTTGCAATTTCTCTATAAGAGTGTGGTAGGCATTGGCTTCTTCTATAGGGGTTAAATCTTCACGTTGTAAATTTTCAAGAAGAGCCAATTCCATCATCTGTTGCTCAGAAAACTTCCGGACGACTACTGGAACAGTTGTTAAATTGGCTGATTTGGCAGCGCGAAACCGCCTTTCTCCCGCTACTATTTCATACCCTTTGATACTACTTTTTCTCACAATAATCGGCTGTAATATCCCATGTTCTAAAATAGACTGCTTTAAATCTTCAAGTCCATCCTGATGAAAAGTTCTTCTAGGTTGATAAGGATTGGCACGTAATTCTTTTATGTTGATTTCTTGAATGGTCTCTTCATTATCTACCTCTAACTCAGGGAAAAAGACATTAATCCCTTTTCCAAGTCCTTTAGTCATTTGCAATCACTTCCTCCGCAAATTCCATATACATTTCCGCCCCTTTTGATCTCCCGTCATATGTGACAATCGGTCTTCCATGACTTGGTGCCTCGCTTAATCGTACATTTCTTGGAATAATCGAGTGATAGACTTTATCTTGAAAATATTTTTTTACTTCATCAATTACTTGAATACCTAAATTTGTTCTTGCATCTAACATCGTTAATAAAACACCTTGGATTTCCAAGTGATTGTTTAGATGCTTTTGAACAAGGCGAATTGTATTTAACAGTTGTGTTAACCCTTCTAATGCGTAATATTCACATTGCACTGGTATAATAACTGAATCAGAAGCCGTCAGTGAATTAATTGTTAACAACCCTAATGAAGGAGGACAGTCAATGATAATATAGTCATATTCTGCTCTCACTTCATCTAAAGCATTCTTTAAACGAATCTCTCGAGACATTGTTGATACCAATTCTATTTCAGCACCTGCCAATTGAATCTTCGCAGATACTAAAGATAAGTTCTTCGTATCTGTTGATATAATAGCTTCCCTTATTGGTACATCGTTTACTAACACATCATAGATACAATTTTCAATACTTGCTTTCTCTACTCCTACACCACTAGTTGCATTTCCTTGTGGATCAATATCAACTAATAAAACCTTTTTGCCTAAAGTTGCCAAACAAGCACTTAAGTTTACTGCGGTCGTAGTTTTTCCTACACCGCCTTTTTGATTTGCAATAGATATGATTTTTGCCATGATGTCACCTGCTTTCATGGGTGTGAGAAATACACTTCATCATGGTTCCATTGAAAAGTTTTAGAACAGCGAATCTCCCCGCCTTTCCTTTTTCCATTTCTCACACTCCACCTATTTCATTATTTTTTAGGAATCGTTATCGTAATTTGATAGTAGTCTTCATGCTCTTCCTCTTTTGAATCAATAGACATGCCTGTCTTCTGTACTAAGTTAAGAGATTCACGAATTGTATTGATAGCGAGACGAGTATCTCTCCCAAAAGACTTTTGTCGTACTTTTTGCTTCTTTTGTTTTTCTTCCATCAGATTTGCAATAAATTGCTCTGTTTGCTTTACATTCAGATCTTTCTCAATTACCGTATGAAGCACTTTTATCTGTTGTTCTTCCTGCTTTAATTGTAAAAGTGCTCTTGCATGCCGCTCTGTAATCTTCTTCTCAAGCAAAACTGTTTGTACGATTTCTGGAAGCTTTAACAGGCGCAGTTTATTGGCAACAGTTGACTGACTCTTTCCAAGTCGTTTTGCTAGAGCTTCTTGCGTCAACTGGTGCAACTCTAATAATTTCTCATATGCTATTGCTTCTTCAATCACTGTCAGTTCTTCACGTTGTAAGTTTTCAATTAGTGCAACAGAAGCTGTTTCCGTGTCACTCATATCACGAATAATAGCTGGAATCGTTTCCCATCCTAATTTATGAACAGCACGAAACCGACGTTCTCCTGCAATAATTTCATAATTTTCATCATCAAATTTTCTTACAACAATCGGTTGAATCACACCGTGAGCAGCAATTGTTTCTGCTAATTCCTCAATTCGATCATTATTAAAAATAGTCCGTGGCTGATATCTGTTCGGAATAATTTTACTCACTGGTAATTGATGAACTTCATCACGACTTACCAACGTTCCTTCTTCATCTTTACCAGTGATTCTTAACAATTTTGAAAGAGTTTCACGCATTCTTTGTCACCACCTTCTAAATAGGTAAACAATCTTCTGCTTTTAAGAAAAGTGCTGGAGTTGAGCAACTTTTCCCTTACTTTCTAAGAGAATGTTCCACGTGGAACATTTTCTTAGAAAAAGCCAGATACTTTGATTTCACTCTTATCTTAAGCGGAAGGATTCTATTTTTCAATAGGCAATTTATTAGGTGTTCCTGGTTTTCTAGGATATTTTTTTGGTGTTGATCTTTTCTTTTGGATAATGAGGATATTTCTCTCACTATTATCTAATGGCAGCTGAAAACTTTCCATCATTTTTATCTCACCACCTAGAACATGAATAGCATATTTCCCTGCCTCCATCTCTTCTTCAGCCGCAGCTGCCTTCATAGCAATAAATGTCCCTCCTACTTTCACAAGAGGTATACACAGTTCACTTAATACTGATAATCTCGCTACTGCTCGTGCCATGACAACATCGAATCCTTCCCGCATTCCATCACGCTTCGCAAATGTTTCAGCACGATCATGATAGAAAGATATACCATCTAACTCTAATTTGGTCGTCAATTCATTTAAGAAAGTAATGCGTTTTTGAAGTGAGTCTACAATTGTTACTTTTAGGTGGGGAAAGCAAATTTTCAATGGGATACTCGGAAATCCCGCACCCGCTCCTACATCACAAATCTGCATTGTCTCTGAAAAATCAAACGCAAATGCAGCAGAAATCGAGTCATAAAAATGTTTTACATACACCTCTTCCTTCTCAGTTATCGCTGTTAAATTCATTTTTTCATTCCACTCTACTAATGTCTCATAGTATATTTCAAACTGTTCTAGTTGCCCTTGAGAAAGTTCAATTCCTTTCTCCTTTAAATAAAACTGAAATTGTTCAATATTCATAAAAAATCATTCTCCATTATTTATTCTCTTACTTTTGTCGTTTTTCCTTGTCATGATGTGTAAAATAGTTAAAATCTCCTATTTTACACATCATGACAAGGAAAGGACAAGGCCTAATTCTCACTATTCAGTATAACATGTAGGAAGGGGGATTTATTCATTTTTTAGGAAAAAATATTAAGGGATACTTGGTATGATTAAGTATTCTTTTGTATTACCAACTCTGCAGTATTCATCGAGTTCTTAAAGGTGTGCATTGATGAGTCGCTTTTGTCGTTCTTACCGAATAACCATATTTAAGTGGTACTAATTGATAATTACCTATCCCAATGTGTCGGCATCAACCATTGCCAAAATCCTGGAAAGAGTGGGGTTTGAAACGAATTTACACTATATCTCTCTTCTATCAATTTAATCTGAAAAGACAAATTTAAGCTTTGGACTTAAGCCCATATCTTCTAATAAACTATTATAAAATTCTTTTGTATACTCTTTCAATTTACCATCAAACTGTACGATACACTCTTCTTGCTTCCCTTCATTAAATATTTCATTTATCAAATCAGTATCTTTAATATCTTCTGTAAATACGCTGAATCTTTCATTATTTTCATCAATATTAGCGGTTAACTGATATTGAATAGATATCATTTCTAGATGATAATATCTTTTGAATAATAAAAAATTCTAAGCATTGGTTTTATGCTTAGAATTCATTTTAATGAATGAAATTAGTCTTTGAAGGTCAACTGATGATAGTCATCTAGTAGGAAAATTGTATAAACAGTTCCCCTACTAGATATAATTAAGTATGTGGATCAGTCAATTAAAGAATGAATATTTATAGAGTAATTTATCCCATGATTGGAGCTCCATCTGTACTCATCATTAGTTCAATCCTTTGCCCTGTACGTGCATCAATAAGATAATAAAATAATAGTTTCCCCTCTCCATCATAGACAAAACCATTCCAAAATTCTCTTCCAACAGAAGACGAAAAAATCTTATCAAATCTCGTTCCATTTACACTTTCTCCAAACTCATCATAAATAAGTTGGGCAGCTATTTCAGCTGCTTCTTCAATAGATAGATTATGTGGTGCTGGTTCATCATTTGTTTCGGGACCAAAACCTTCTGCCAACCATGTGTTATCAACAATTAGAATTCTTTCCTCAGAAGCTAGAACCCATTCCTTAGACGAACTACCTTCATGTTTGGGTGTGCGAATCTCACGATCACTCTCTAGATTAACATTGTCACTGCCGAATGTTTCGAAGCTGCGTAATTGTTGTGAACCCAGTGCAATGGTCACACCCCCACCACGACCTGTATCATCCACCACAGTAAAACGAGCAATCCATTCGTTAGCATGGGAGCCTACGCCAATAAAATCAATTCTTTCTACTGTTGAATTTGTAAAGTGACGCTGGGCAAATTCATTGACTACTTCTGTATAGTCCATAATCTGTTCATCATCAAAGGAAGGAAGCTCTTTCCAGTTTGAATTATCATTTTCCTTCAAGTCAATTCCTACGTGATTTTCTATATTAATTCTTTCCCCTGTAACAGCGTCAATTAAAAACTCAAAATAATATTCATGGTTTGCAAAAGCTTCTTCTGAACTTCCTACTCTTCCTTGCCAGTAAGGTCTTATATGCGAATCTCTTTCAAAGTAGCTCATGGCAACAAACTTTCCTTCGATATTTTCACCTAACATGTCATAAATATACTGTGCTCCAATTTGGGCTGCATCTTCCTTTGAAAGTGCATCTTCAGGTATGTCAAAAGAAAAGCCATAGAAGGATATTTCAAATTCTTCTTCTGGGATTCCATCTTTTAAAGAGGTTTCCAAGACTGTTATATCAAAAATTGTTTGTTCTCGCTCTCGAAAATCCTCCGAATTCACTTCTGTTGTTACAGGCTCAATACTTCCCATATTATTAGCTGCATTTGCAAAAGCCAGATTATTAATACCAACAAATGCTCCTCCCAACATTCCAACAGATAAAGCTGAAACTACTGCCACTTTCATTATTTCTTTTTTCATTTCATACTCCTCCTCCTGTTTTATTAAAACTTACAGTTATAGTATAAAATTAACTTATTAGAAAAATATTTGGAATTTGTTATGAGCTTGTAAAAACTATTGCTACTTTTGTGCCAACACCGTCCTCCGATTCTATCATCATTTCAGCGCCATGTACTTGGGAGATTTGTCGGCATAATGTTAAACCAAGTCCAGCACTGCCTTCTTCCCTTCCTCTGGCTTTATCCACACGATAAAATGGCTCGGTAACTTTTTCTATACTTTCTTTTGGTATCCCACATCCGTTGTCCGATACTGATAAAAAAATTCTCTCATCTTCTTTCATTGCCTCCATATGAATCACTCCTTCATAAGGGCAAGCCTTCAAAGCATTGAAACATAGATTGAGAAGTAAGCTCTTTAGTAAATCTTCTTGTCCTTCCAAAAAGTCGACATTTGTATGACAAACAAGCATTATTTTCTGCTCATCTAAAGTTTTCTTCATTGTTTGACGAATATCTTCAAATAACTTAGGGATGGGAATAGTTGCTTTTTTTGGAGTGAAATTTCTCAAAGTTGCAAGTTCCAATAAGGAATTGGCAATTTGTTTCATATGTTTAGCTTCGTCCATAATATACTGGGTTGCTTCAATCAGTTCATCTTCCTTTAAATGTGCCTTTTGCATATATTCCGCATAACCATAAACGGAAGTAAGCGGTGTGCGAATTTCATGAGCGAAATTATCGACGAACTGTTGTTTTCCGGTTGCCTCATCCTCCAAAATTACAATTTGTTTCTCGATTTCCTCCGCCATCGTATTAAAGTCTTCAGCAACAGCGGAAAGTTCATTTTTTCCTTTAATAGAAATTCTTTCGCTGTACTCTCCGCCTGCAATTTTTTTCGAAGCGCGGGCAACAATTCCCAAAGGATCGAAGATTTTTGTCAAAATAATATGTAAAGCAAATGCCGCAATGATAGAAAACATGATAAAAATAAATAGTAGCATATGCTGGATATTTTCTATACTGGCTAAATTATCAGTAATGTCAAAATAAGCATCTAACCTATAATTTTCAAATGGACTAGGCAGTACTCCAGAAATATAGATAAAATGCTTTCCATCTTGTTCTGCAAAGGAGGTTTCTATATCAGCAGAGCGATTATTGCTTTCTGGTAAGTTGGTAAGAGCAATCTCGATATAATGGTCACGGTAAAATGAAGCATAAGCATTTACCAAACTATTAACAGTGATCGATTGAAGAGATTCATCGTCACTTCTGCCAAGCATTGATGCCATATCTCTAGCTAGTGATGCAGAAATGGTTTGATATTCTCTCGTACTTCTTTCTTTCAGCATGTTCATTTGATTGTTTATCATATATACAGAAATAGTGCTGACTGTAGTAAATAAAATAACAATAAACAGTAAATACGATGTGAGAAATGTTTTTAATCTCATCGTGCTACCTCAAGCCTATATCCTAACTTATATACCGTTTTTATTACTTTCTCCCAAGACAACTTTTTTCGAATATTATGAATATGTACGTCTACCGTTCTTGTATCCC
>DAIDKD010000160.1 GCA_027451065.1 Bacillaceae bacterium
GAGTCCGCGCGCCTCCAGCGTGCGCGGCACCAGCGCGATGCGCGCGAGCAGGTCGTCGCGCGTGCGTTCGGCCATCTCCCACAGCGTGGCGTGCGCGTCGAACGCGCCGTAGTCGTAGCCGATGCGGATGTTGCGTAACGCCGCGGGCTGCAGCGCGGGGTCGCCGAGGCTAACAGGCAGATGTTTCTTTGTTGGCTGTAAATACTGTCCAAATGTAATAATATTTACATTGTTGGCGCGTAAATCATCCATCGCCTGGATTAATTCTTCCTTCGTTTCCCCTAGTCCTACCATGATGCTGGATTTTGTTGGGATACGTGGCTGAAGTTCCTTTGCACGACGAAGTAACTCAAGGGAACGCTCATATGTTGCTTTCGCTCTTACTCTAGGACTCAATCTTTCTACGGTTTCAATATTGTGGTTTAAAATATCCGGTTTGGCGTCCATAATGATTTGGATGTTTTCTTTTAATCCTCCCATATCAGAAGGCAACACTTCAATGGTTGTAAATGGATTTTTTCTTCGAACGGCACGAATGGTTTCTGCAAAAATAGAAGCTCCGCCATCTTTTAGGTCATCCCTTGCTACTGCTGTAATAACAGTATGCTTTAAGTTCATATCAAAGACAGAATCTGCTACACGCTCTGGTTCTGCTAAGTCCAGTTCTGTCGGGAGACCTGTTTTCACATTACAAAAGCGGCATGCTCTCGTACAAATATCACCTAAAATCATAAAAGTAGCTGTTTTACGAACAGCCCAACATTCATGGATATTAGGACATTTTGCTTCTTCACAAACGGTATGTAATGATTTTGAACGCATCATTTTTTTGATATTTCGATAGTCTTCATTTGTATTCAATTTGATCTTCAGCCATTCTGGTTTACGCTCTACTGTGCTCAATTTCTCCACCCCTTAACGTATCTTCCTGTAATTACAATCTGAAAGTCCATTGATCACTTTCATACTTCTCTCTAGCTAAGTGCAATATCTCTTTTTCTTCTTCACCTGTCGGTTCATAAGGTATCAACTCAATATCCAATCCTTTTTCAAATCCTGTTGAAAAAGGGGAAATAAGGTCAGCGACTGTCATAGTATCACCAACAAATTCACTTATCGCCGTAGCTTTCTTCACAAAACCTTGCTTCATACGTTCTTTTAGCTTTTCACTGGAAAATAAAAATAAATCATAAAGTAGATCTACATCAATTGTCAGAGGAATCGAGCCATGTTGAAGGAGCATTCCATCTTTCCTGACTTGAGCACTTCCAGCAATTTTTCTACCTTCTACAACAATCTCGTACCATGAAGGAGTATCAAAACAAACTGCTGTATGAGGATGCTTCAAGCTTTCTTTCTCTTCCTTTGTTTCAGGAATGGCGAAGTTTGCCTCTAGTCCTAATTCTCGAAATCCTTCTAATATCCCCTTGGAAATAATTCGATACGCCTCCACAGTACTTAAGGGCATTTGCGGATAATTTTCAGGGACAATGACACTATATGTCAGCTCATTGTCATGAAGTACACCGCGCCCCCCTGTTTGTCTCCGAACAAATCCAATATTGCGTTCTTTTACTTTCTGCAAATCAATATCCCGATGTACACGTTGAAAATACCCAATACTTAACGTTGGAATATTCCATTGGTAAAAGCGAAGAGTCGGTAAAAAGTTTTTTTCCTTTTGCCAAATCATTAACTTTTCATCCAGAGCCATATTAAAGCTAGGAGAACAACGACCAGAATTTATAAAATACCATTGCATTTTTCCCATCCCTTCTCTTGTTTAATTATTTTTATATAGCAACACTACTATTGTAAGATGTGCAAAGTTTTTTTACAAGGAGTAGTTGGAAAATTCTTATCGTTCCGACTGTAAAGTGCCTATATATCTACGTTTGTAGTCGTTCTTTTTTGGCATTTTATTAGGAAAAATATGATGACACATTATATAATAAAAGTATCACAAACTATGCAAAAGGAGAATTTTATGAAATACGAATGGAGAAAAGAAGAAAAAGAAATCTATCCAACAAAAACAAAACCACAGTTATGTAAAATCCCACAGCAACAATTTTTAACAATAAAGGGACAAGGAAACCCTAATGACCAGGAGTTTTCTGAGAAGGTAGGTGCATTATACGCATTATCGTATACGTTGAAAATGATGCCGAGAAAAGGTGTTGAAATAGACGGTTATTACGATTATACAGTGTATCCATTAGAAGGATTTTGGACCATGCCAGCTGACTTCGAAGGGGGAGAAATTGATAAAGATTTACTGATTTATGAAATTATGATAAAACAGCCGTCATTCGTTACGGAAGAACTAGTGGAAGAAGCAAAGAAAATGGCTGCTAAAAAAGCAGACGCCTCTTTATTAGATTCAATTGTCTTAAAAAACACAGAAGAAGGACTCGTTGTGCAAGCATTACATAGAGGAAGTTTCGATGAGGAGTATCAAACTTTTGAGAAAATAAATGAATATTGTGTAATGAACCAGCTGGCAAGAACGGGGAAAGAACACAAGGAAATTTACTTGTCTGATTTTAGTAAAGTAACGCCTGATAAGCTGAAGACGATTTTGCGAGTTACAGTGCGAGAAGAATAATCTATTCAGAACTTGACACCATAACTAACGAATGGTAATTTTAAAAAATAACGAAAAGCAAGTTCAGGAGGGAAATCAACATGTCTCAATTAGAACAAGTTATGCAACAACGGAAATCTGTCCGAAGCTATGATCCAAATTTTTCAATAGCGAAAGAGGAAATAGAAAGCTTATTAAGCAAAGCAACTACTGCACCATCATCTAGCAATTTGCAGCCTTGGCGCTTTATTGTTATTACAAATAAACAGTTGCAGAAAGAGTTACGTACAATGGGGTACAACCAAGCACAAATTGAAGAAGCTTCAGCGATTGTGGCTATTTTAGGTGACATAGAAGCTTACAAAAACACTGAAAAAATCTACAATCAAAATGTAGCTGAAGGACATATGACCCAAGAATTTGCCGACTCCGCAATTCAAAGAACCTTGGGATTTTATCCAAATGTATCGAAAGAAGGCCTGATGCAAATCGCTGCTTACGATACCGGTGCTTTCGCAATGCAATTTATGTTACTTGCGAAAGAGCGTGGATACGATACGATCACAATGGGCGGCTTTGACAAAGAGCAATTTGCGAACCGTTTCGAGCTCCCTGAAAATCTATTTCCAATCACATTAATTGCAATCGGCAAAGCCCTTAACCCAGCATTTGGCACGTCGCGTTTGCCAGTGGAGTCGTTAATAACTTATTATGAATAAGCGAAACAACCAAGGAAGAATGTACCAACATCATTCTTCCTTGGTTATTTTTCAAAAGGATTAAAATATTTCCGTATAATTTCAAATGCTGTTAAAATAAAAAAAGATAGTTATAGAGGGAGGAAGAACATGCTTGTAGATAGCTATAGTGAATTCTTTTATGAGCCATTTTATATATTTTTGCTTTTATTAATATTGGGATTGCTTTATTTAGCTATATTCTTTTATAGTGTAGTAACAGTTAAGTTTAGTATTGTAGGATTCTTTTTATTAGGAAGTTCTGTTGTGACTTACCTTCTTGTTGGTCTCTATATGGTAGGTGGTGGGTATTATTCTGATGGTTATGCACCAGAAACTACTATTTTTAGTTCTTATGGATTTTTAGAACTTATTTTGCTAAGTTATCCTTACATATTATTGAGTTTAGCAGTAAGTCTTGGAAGAAAAAATAAAATTTAAAAATATATTGGAGGTAACCTATCTATGAAAGTCATATTAGTAAATGGAAGTCCACATCCTAAAGGTTGTACGTATACAGCATTGAAAGAGGTAGCGAACACGCTGGAAGCAGAGGGAATTGAGACGAAAATTTTCCAACTTGGAAAAAAGCCAATCTGCGGATGCACTGGCTGTGGAACATGTAGAAAAACTGGTCGTTGTGTTTTTTCTGATAAAGTCAATGAATTTATTGATATTGCAGAAGAAGCCGACGGATTTATCTTCGGTTCGCCAGTTCATTTTGCAAGTGCTGGTGGGGCAATTACATCATTCATGGATCGTGTGTTTTACGCTGGACGTAGTTCTGAAAACAAACCTTTCTACTTAAAACCAGCAGCAGGAGTTGTTTCTGCTAGAAGAGGCGGAACAACAGCAACATTGGATCAGTTGAATAAGTATTTCACTATATCAGAAATGCCAGTTATTTCATCAAAATATTGGAACATGGTACATGGCAATACACCAGAAGAGGTAAAGCAAGACCTAGAGGGATTACAGACAATGCGTATTATTGGCAGAAACATGGCTTGGTTTTTAAAATGTAAAGAAGCAGGTATCAAAGCAGGAATTCCGTTCCCCGAACAAGAAAAGAGTGTGGGGACAAACTTTATTCGTTAGCGCTTTGGTATACTGAAAATAATATACGTACGAGAATAAGTGGATAAAGGAATGTGCTTTATCCACTTATTTATTATGAAAACGATTCAAATAATATACTGCTAGAAAATTTTCCGTTGAAACCACTATTTCTTGCAAAGATGATACATGAGATCGTTTTTTCCCTTAATGGCTCATCCTTTGCCTTGCTAATTTCTCATCAATCGCCTGACTAATCCATTCTTCAATAGATGAATTTCCTTTTTCAGCAATATCTTGAATTCGCTGATATTGTTTTTCTGTTAACATGACACTTTTGGTAAAGCTATTGCTGTCAAAAAAGACGCTGCCACCGACACGAGCAGATAATTTCCCTTCAATAATATATGGTTCCAATGCTCCAATAAATTCTTGCTGTTCCTGTGGTGTCATTTGAATAAGCGAATGACGGACACGAACGATTAACCAATTTTCTTCCTTTTCAAACTGAATATTAGCAGGTGATGCATGCTGCAATAATAAATCCATTTCTGTAAAACTGTTACTTCTCCAATTGGTAGAATTGGGAAAGCGAAAGGTGACAAATCCTTTGTGATTGCTTCTCGGTTGCTTTGTCAATTCGTAAGCTAACTGGTAGCCATTTTGATAGGCTTCTTCTAAGGAAAACTCATTTCCAAATTCATCGGTAACTGTAATATCCCCACGTTTTTGAATCCTCGTAATTCGGGCCACTGTATTTCTCTGTATCAGCTTATGAAACAACACAACATGATGCTTTCGTGAATAGGAATATACTTTTTCATGCTGTCCATCTAGCAAAATAATTTCTACATCTTCAGGATCAACAAAGATTGTCATTTTTCCTCTGTAAGGAAATTCTTGATATTCAAGGGTGCTTTCTTCAATCAATTTCCTTAAATAATGGAGAGATACTTCAAATTGTTTACTTACCTGATTCAATGTCATTCCTTCCGTATGTACTTCTTCTTTTAACCTGTCTACTTCCTGGGGATCAAATAAAAACTTTCCATCAATACGCCAACTATCTTTATTGACTGCACTTAATTTCCCTTCATGAATTAATTTTTTTACTTGAAAATTACTTAAGTTCAGTTTTAAACCAACTTCTTTTATATCTATAAGATTATTTATATTCAAAGGAATCATCTCCTGTTTTTATAATATAAAATATTCCACCTTTTTATATTCTTTATTATATCACATTAGTCAATATGTAATAAAAGAAATTTCAGTTGTTTATTAATATGAATGAGTATATAGAATCAAATATAATTTCTCAAATAAATTTCATAATGATTAAAGAAAAAAATATACGATGAAAAATAAATAATAAGAAATAATCATACCATCAGAAAAGGGGAAGTTTTTTGATGGTATGATTGATTTAAAATTTCCTATTATTAAATATTTATAAATGATTACTTTTGATTGTATTTGTAGTAAAATAGTAATTAATACAAAAGAAAATAAGGGTTGATATTATGGATAAACTTCATTTTCTAAACAAAAATGATGGTTCTAATGAATTAATATATAATCAAGAGAAGAAGAAATTACTTCAGTTACTTTCTACTATTGATGAAAAAATTTTAAATGATGCTGAATTAAAAATTATTGATAACGAAAAGAATCAAAGAAGTACATTTGAATCTTTTTCTGAACTTGAAATTATCTACTATTATATTCACCGTAAGAGACATGTGAAGAAGGGGAAAGGAATTAGTGAAGATACGAAGAAGAAGTATGTGGGAGAGCTATTATATTTCTATCATCTTATCAAACAAGAAAAAGTAATGTTCCAGGAAGATGTGGCTGAATATGAGGACAATGTTTGGAGAAATCTTAGGAAAAGACATATTCGCAGTTTACAAGAATGGTTAAGCAATCAAAATTTTGCCATGGCGACACTTGCTCGTAAGTTAAACATTTTGAAATCATTTTTAAAGTGGTTATATGAAAATGATTATATAAAAGAGACACTACATGCTGAATTTTTAAGTACAGCATTAGATCAGGAAGATGTACCAGATAGAGAATTAACATATGATGAAGTGATGGAACTTCTAAATTATTATCAACACCATGTACTCAACCATGCGTTGCTATCTTTGTTGGCAACAACTGGTTTGCGAATTGCTGAAGTAGCAAATGCAAAATGGCAAGACATTGAATACGATGAGCAGCGACAGCAATACTATTTGAAAGTACGGGTGAAAGGAGATAAGTGGAGAGATACTCCCATTGCTCCCCATATTTTTCAAAGAGTGGTTGCTTACAGAGAGAGAAGAGGGCTTTCTGTTGAATTAGGGGATGAACAAGGCGGGAATGTTTTTGTCACAAGAAATTACAAGCCATATTCGGCAAATTATATGTCTCAATATGTGACTATTATAATGGAAGAAACTGGTTTGCCATTTACGAAAAAGAAGCGATATACGCCCCACTTTTTTAGGCATTTTTACGCATCTTATTTGTATAATAAAAAAGGTGTCCAAGTAGATGATATTCAGGAAGCACTTTTACATGTAGATAGAAGAACGACACTTAGGTATTTGGAAAAAGATTTGAAGCGGGAGAAAGATTTGAAATTAACAATCGGAGTGGAAGAATTTTAAATAAAAAACTTGCTAGCAATGAAGTAGCAAGTTTTTTATTTATTCCAAGCAATTGATTGACTTTAACACCTTGTTGGCCAAGCATTAACTTACTTTGTAATATGAAGAATTTTCTGAACGGTAGAGGCTTTCAATCGGCATCATTAGCATATTTTTTTCTAAAAACCTAGAAATTCGTGTATAATAAGGTTATTACTATCTATTCGAAGGGG
>DAIDKD010000161.1 GCA_027451065.1 Bacillaceae bacterium
CAATTTCCCGTGCGAAAACGGAAGCCGAACAAGAACAACAACCAGCAATTTCACCACCACCTAATGATGATGGTGCATTAACCATTTCCAGTGCTGCATATTATGGTACATATGTGGATTTGGATGGTACAGCAAAAAACGAAATCGAGTTAATTTCTCGTTATCGGGAAATGGCAATGCAGCCAGAAATTGAATCTGCAATTGATGATATCGTAAATGAAGTCATTGTTTATGATGACGACGATAATACAATCAAAATCGTTCTTGATCGATTAGATCAGCCAACAAAAATTAAAGAAGCAATTGAAGCTGAATTTGATGTCGTAAAAAGATTATATAATTATCAAAATATGGCACATGATATCTTCCGCCGTTTTTATATTGATGGAAGATTATTCTATCAAGTAATAATCAACAAAGATAATCCACTTGAAGGTATTAAAGAATTACGTTATATCGATCCTAGAAAGATCAGAAAAGTTCGTGAAATCAAAAAAGAAAAAGATGAATCTACAGGAATTGATACTGTAGAAGTTGTAAATGAGTATTATCTATACAACGATAAATCATTATCAGGAGCTGGTAATAATTTTGGACCCGTAGGCGTAAAAATTACAAAAGATTCCATCGTCAATGTTAATTCAGGATTAATGGATTCTCGTAGATCGGTAGTTTTATCTTATCTACACAAAGCAATTAAACCGCTCAACCAACTTAGAATGATTGAGGATGCAACCGTAATTTATAGAATTTCCAGAGCACCTGAACGTAGAATTTTCTATATCGATGTAGGAAATCTACCCAAGCTAAAAGCAGAACAATATCTCCGCGATATTATGATTAAATACAAGAATAAACTTGTATATGATGCAAATACTGGTGAAGTTCGGGATGATCGTAAATTTCTATCGATGATGGAAGATTTCTGGTTGCCTCGTCGTGATGGTGGCAAAGGAACTGAAATTACAACCCTACCTGGTGGTCAAAATCTTGGCGAACTAAAAGATGTTGAATATTTTGAAAAGAAACTATACAAGGCTCTAAACGTACCTATTTCTCGCTTGGAATCTGCCCAAGGTTTTACAATTGGACGTTCCGCGGAAATCACCCGCGATGAATTAAAATTTTCAAAATTTATCGATAAGCTACGCCTACGTTTCAACGAAACTTTCTTACAGCCACTCAAGGTACAATGTGTTCTAAAAGGAATCTGTACTGCTGATGAATTTGAAGAATTCAAACAATATATTGGATTCGATTATATCAAAGATAACAATTTCACAGAACTAAAAGATGCTGAATTGATGCGTGAAAGACTTACTTTACTTTCTCAAATTGATCCATATACCGGTCGATATTATTCAATCAACTGGATTCGTAAGAACGTTCTACGTTTAACTGACGATGAAATCGATGAATTAGAAAAAGAAATCGAACAGGAAATCGCAGACGGAAAGATTATCGATCCTATGGACAATATGGCAGCACAACAAATGGTACCTGGACTTGATGGAATTGCACCAAGAACGCAACAAACATCACAACTTCCAGCTCCACCACAAGACGCAACGGCTAATAAAGAAAAGAAAGATCAAGGTGCAGCTAAAAAAGCATCTGGTGCACCTCGACCAAAATCAACATCAGACGATTCACTTAAAAAGGAATCTATCGAATTAGTCGAAGCTAAGAAATCAAAATCGTTGATTAAACGAATTAATAGCATTTTATAAATAAAATAATACAATACCATAACAAAGAGGTAACGAAATGGAAAGAATTAAAGCTATCGTTGATTATGCGCTAGATGGAAATTTAACTGAAATGCGTGATACACTTCATGCAGAAATGCTAGATCGTGTCCAACTTACACTTGAAGGTCTTAAAAAATATGTCGCCCAAAGTCTAATTCTACCTGAAAGTAAGGAAGAAGATGACGAGGATGAGGATGATAAGGACGAAAAGAAGGAAAAAAAGTCCAAAAAAGACGACGATGACGATGACCACGATGACGAAAAGGAAGATAAGAAACTTGTCAAGAAAATGGTCAAGAAAGATGCATTAAAGAATGAAGAAGTTGAATCTCTAGATGAAACTCCAGAAACAAAGCCAAAGAGAGTAGTTCAAGGACCAGCTCCTGCCGGAACGTTCGCTGCTGATAAAGCAGCTGGAAAATTCAAAGCACTAAAGAAGAAATTTGGTGATCCAAACAAGAAGCCAAAGAAAGTTGTTGGTGAAGAAGTCGAACAAATTGATGAAATTTCTAAAGATTTAGCCGGTCGTTATGCTGAAAAGGCAGCAGTAAGTAATTTCAAAACAAGATATAATATGGCACAAAAGCAGGATAATTGGGACAAAAGTAAACTAGCAAAACATTTTACAAAACGTCCAGAACTTACGGATAAAGAAAAAGATAAAATTGAAAAAAGAAGTAAAGGTGTAGACTCGGCATTAAACAGAATACAAGGAGTACCAAAATCATCTAGAATTTCATTAAAAGATGTAATGCCAAACAATGAAGAAGTCGAACAGATCGATGAAAAGAACTGGATCAAAGGCGCAATCAAACATAAAGGCGCACTTCACAAAGAGTTAGGCGTTCCAGAAGGCAAAAAGATTCCTGAAAAGGAACTAGAAAAAGCTGCGCATGCTAAGGGTAAAGAAGGCAGACGCGCGCGCCTAGCAATGACACTAAAGGATATGCGATAAAATGAAGCGATTATTAGATTTCATCAATGAATCTAATAATGCTCAGGAAAGAATCAAAGGACAATTTACTCCTGAAGATTTATATGAGCATTTTGACGTTGATGGTGATGGTATAGTTACACTTGGCGACTATGTTGCCAAAGTGATGTTTCATGCGGCAACACCAGAATATCTAAACGGACTAATTGAAGGTTTAGATATTCAACAACAAGAACACGCAAGCGGAAAACTATTCAAAGAAGATTTTATTCAAGAACATTTAGAAGAAAACAAAACGGAATTAACAACTGATAATAATATTTCAGAAGCTGCCGTTAGAACTAAAGTGAATATGAATCCGCCAACAATGTTGGTTATGCGTAGAGTTTCTATTAGACAATTTCCAAATGGACAGTATGTTGCGTTGTACTATATAGATAAGATGAACAAATATGTCACTATACCACTTGACAATTCATCCGTCGCTACAACAATTTAATAGGAAATAAAAATGGCAAATGTTTTTTCATATGATGTTTTAAGAGATACGACTGAAAAAACTGTTATTAAGTTGACAGGAAAGTTTGATGGAACAGGTCAAGAAGCAAATAATGCACGTATTCAAGCAAACACATTAAGCGGTGCACTAGATGCAAACGGAGTACCTCTTTTTTCTTCTTTGAGTGTAAGTAATACTGCATTACCATTCTACGAATTATCTCTAACTAGAGTTGGTTATAACGTAGCATCAAAGCAACAAGGTTATGTAGAACTTTTTTGGTATGGTACAACTCCATCAACAATCGTTACCCTTGATGTTTGTGGAGAGTATTCAGAAGATCAAGGTATGGTTTCATTAAAGAATAATGCAGTAAACCCCACAGGCGATATCGGAATCAATACATATGGTTTCACTGCTAATTGTGCATATACCTTAGTATTAGAACTGCGTAAGAATAACCAAATGTATAATCGTGGTCAGTTTAACGATCCTGCTTCATTCAACTTCAGACCATACGGTATTACTCCATGAGAAGTTTAATAGATGCTATTTTCGAAAACAATCTCGTTCTCGCAAAACAATTAATGCGAGAACGTATCGTGGAATTAGTTGAAGATAAACTGGATGAAATGAAAATTCAAATTGCAACGGAGCAATTTGGCTATTTTGATGAAACCGTCAATCGTACTGTCAATCTAGGACGCGAAAGAGTTGTAAACTATCGAATTAGACATGGACAATTTCAACTTAGAAAATTACGATCAAATGTAGTTCAAGGTGGTTATGCTGCAAGAGGTCATAGAGGCGAAGTTGGTATGGTTAGAATGACGCCAGACGAAAGACAGAAAAGAAGATTGAAATCTCGTTATACTGCATATAAAAAGAGAATCAAGAAAGCTAGAATTCAACAAAGAAGAAAAATTTCCAACATGAGATTAAAGGCAATGGGGCTAGCATGAAACTAATCAAAGAATTAATAGAAACCGTTAACTATGAATATCTTGAGGAATCTGCCGGATCGGGCAAAAAATCTTTGTTCGTAACTGGACCTTTCTTAGTTGCGGAACAAAAAAATAGAAATGGTCGTGTGTATAAACACGATACAATGTCTAGAGAAGTCAATAGATATAATGAAGAATATATTAAGAGAAATCGCGCTTTTGGTGAATTAGGACATCCAGATACACCATCAATCAATCTAGATCGCGTTTCGCATATGATTACATCTTTGCAACCAGAAGGTAATATTTGGATTGGAAAAGCAAAAATTCTTGAAACTCCGATGGGTAATATAGCTAAAAACATCATTGAAGGCGGTGGACAATTAGGCATTTCTTCAAGAGGAATGGGATCACTGAAAAACGTGAATGGTGTTAATGTAGTCCAAGACGACTATCATCTAGCCACAGCCGGTGATTTAGTTGCAGATCCATCAGCGCCCGGGGCATTCGTTCAGGGAATTATGGAAAATAAAGAATGGATATATGTCGATGGAATTTGGGAAGAACGACAAATTGAAGAATCAAAGAAAATGATCCGCAAAGCATCCCAAAAAGAAATCGAAGAAGTTAGTTTAATTATTTTTGAAAATTTCTTCAAAAAGTTATAATTATAAATAAGTTTATATAAATTAAGGAGAAACTTAAATGGCACGTTTTAATTTAGCCGAAGCTGCTGCTGACATTCTTAATGCAAATGTTGCAGCAAAAAGAGCAGCGGATCATGACAAAGGCGTTGGTAACAGCACGCTAAATCCTGGTGTTGGATATGGCATGAAAAATGCTGGTGATATTGGAAAGTCGCCAGAAAAGAAAGATGACGCTCTTCCTGATTATACAAAGGGAACACCAACAGCAACTCCACCAGGAGCAACTCCACCAGTCGGCTCTGAGAAAGATGGAGTTGGTATTACAAAGCCACAAGGACAACCACAGGAAACTATGGGTCGTGCAGATTTGGCAAATACTGACCAAGAAGATGCAGATGATTTTCAATCATATACAGATCGTAAGCCTTCTAAGTTAGCGCCACAAACAATGCAGTCAAATCCAGGAGCAACATTCCAACAATATGAATCTGTTGATATGTCAGAAGCCGTAGCCGCTCTATTGGAAGGAGAATCTTTATCAGAAGAATTCAAACAAAAAGCTACCACAATTTTCGAAGCTGCTGTTAATTCAAAGGTTAACGAAATTGCAGAAGAAATGGAAGCAGAACTTGTAAAAGAATTTGAATCTGCTGTTGAAGAAATCAAAGAAGAAATTTCAAATAAAGTCGATGAATACCTATCATATATGGTTAATGAATGGGTATCAGAAAATGAAGTTGCTATTGAAAAGGGACTACGTTCAGAAATCGTTGAAGAATTTATCGACGGTCTACGTAATCTATTCGTAGAATCATATATCGATATTCCAGAAGATAAGGTTGATGTTGTTGAAGAATTAGCAACAAGAGTTGAAGAACTAGAAGATGCATTAAACGAAGAAATTGAAAGAAACGTTGAAGCATCAAAAGAAATCAACGAACATAAAAAGATTAGCGCCATTCACGCAGCTTGTGAAGGACTAACACAAACTCAAGTAGAAAAACTAAAGTCACTTGCAGAGAGTGTAGAGTTCACTACCGATTCAGAGTTTGAAGAAAAGTTGGAAACTATTAAAGAATCATATTTTCCAGCACAGATTAAGCAAGGAAGTAGCCTAGATTTAAACGAAGATGTTAACTTTGAAAATAAGTCAACAGAAACCGTAAATGTAGATCCTAGCGTTGCAGCAATTGCTAAAACCCTTTCTAAAACTCTAAAGAAATAAATACATAATACAATAACTAAGGAGAAACATAAAAATGTATCTTTCAGAAGAACTACAAGCTAAGTGGAAACCAGTTCTAGAACATGCAGAATTGGAAGCTATTAAAGATCCATATAAGAAAGCTGTTACCGCTATTATTCTTGAAAACCAACAAAAGGCTATGCAAGAAAGCGCAAAGATGCTTAACGAAGCTGGCGAACCAGGTCCAACTCAAGTTACAGGTGCAGTACAAAACTTCGATCCAATTTTGATTTCATTGGTTCGCCGTTCACTACCAAACCTAATTGCTTATGATGTTGCTGGTGTTCAGCCTATGACTGGACCTACTGGTCTTATCTTCGCAATGCGTTCACGTTACAATGGCGTAGCAGGTAATGAAGCATTCTTCAACGAAGCTAATACAACATTTACTGGTCAAGGTTCAGCATCAAATCCATACGGATTCCAAGGTACAATTGCTACAGATACAAGCAATAACCCTGTCGCAAACCTAGCAGCTAATGCATTCACAACTGGTATTGCTCTACCAACAAGCGTAGCAGAATATCTAGGTTCAGATGCAAATGCTCAATTCCAGCAAATGGCATTCACAATTGAAAAGGTTTCTGTAACTGCTCAATCACGTGCCCTAAAGGCTGAATACTCACTAGAACTAGCACAAGACTTGAAGGCAATTCATGGTCTAGATGCTGAAACTGAACTAAGCAACATTCTTTCAACAGAAGTTCTAGCTGAAATCAACCGTGAAGTTATCCGTACTATTTACACCGTAGCTGTTCCTGGTGCTCAATATGGTACTACAAATGCAGGTTACTTCGACCTAGACACCGACTCAAACGGTCGTTGGTCAGTTGAACGTTTCAAGGGTCTAATCTTCCAAATCGAGCGTGATGCTAACACAATCGCAAAGCAAACTCGTCGTGGTAAGGGTAACGTCCTAATCGTTTCATCAGACGTTGCATCAGCAATGGCAATGGCAGGTGTTCTACAATACACTCCAGCACTACAGGCTGATCTACAAGTAGATGATACAGGCAATACTTTCGCTGGTATGCTACATGGACGCATTAAGGTTTATATCGATCCATACTTCGGTGGTTACACACAAAATATGGAACTTGTAACTGTTGGTTATAAGGGTACTTCACCTTACGATGCTGGCTTGTTCTACTGCCCATACGTACCTCTACAAATGGTTCGTGCAGTTGACCAATACACATTCCAACC
>DAIDKD010000162.1 GCA_027451065.1 Bacillaceae bacterium
AGTAAAGCACTTTGAACTTGTCTGGCGAAGAACGGGACACATCCGATTACCAATGGAACAATAGCGGCAGTCGTTCCAATTGAAGTACCGACAATCAATCGCGTGAACGGTGCTATTAATGCAAGCATAATAATAAAAGGAACAGATCGGAAAATATTAATCGTTTTGTCTAGTAGATTGTAGAGCCAGTAGTTCTCCAGAATTCCTCCTTTATCGACAACTACTAAGGTAACCCCTAGCATCAAACCGAGAAAACCAGCTACTACTGCTGTGACACCGACCATATATAATGTTTGGAGCGTACTCTCAATAAATTCACTTTGCAATTGAATGACGTTTGGAAAATGCGTTTCAATGAATGTCATACAACTTCCTCCTCTTTTTCTTCACAATTTAGGTGATTCTCTTCTATGTTCTTTTCCCTTGGAATAAAATCTAGCTGCCGAATTGTTATTTTTTGTGATTCTAAAAATGAAATAGCTTGCTTACGATCTTCTCTTTCCCCTGACAGAACAACAATTAACTGCCCAAAAGGTGTTTGCTGCAAAATTTCCACATTACCGAACAAAATATTCACCTTGACGTTGAACTTACTATACACATCCGCAATGAGCGGTTCCTTCGTTGTACTGCCCACATAAGATAGTTGGACCAATGTGTCGTCCTTCCCAAGCTGAATAAAATCTGGATTGTGAACAATCGTCTCAATCGCTCGATTCGTATGGGTTGCTGTTTGAATGAAGTCTTCTGTTAATGTTTGCTTTGGTTTGCTGAACACTGTTGCAATGTCACCAGACTCAATCACTTCACCATCTTCCATCACTGCAACTTTGTGACAAATTTCCTTCACCACTTGCATTTCGTGGGTAATTAATACAATCGTCAAGTCCAGTTCCTGATTTACTTTTTTCAACAATTCCAAAATTGCCAAAGTAGTTTTTGGATCAAGGGCACTGGTAGCTTCGTCACATAATAGAATTTCTGGGTCATTGGCTAAGGCTCTGGCAATAGCGACTCTTTGCTTTTGTCCGCCGGATAATTGAGATGGGTAGGTATCCTTTTTATCGGATAAACCGACTAACTCGAGCAACGATAAGATTTTCTCTTTCCGTTGTTGCTTACTTAAGCCAGATTTTCGTAACGGATAGTCGACATTTTCATAAACCGTCCGGGCACCCATTAAATTGAAGTGCTGGAAGATCATTCCGATTTTCTTGCGGGCCTGTCGTAATTCTTTCGACGTAAGCTTAAGTAAATCATTACCGGCAACTACAACACTTCCTGATGTAGGGCGTTGCAATAAGTTTATCACTCGAACCAAGGTACTTTTGCCTGCCCCACTATAGCCAACGATACCGTATATTTCCCCCTGCTCTACTGTGAGTGAAACATTTTTCACAGCATGAACGGTATGTTTTTTATCTTGAAAAGTTACATTGATATTTGTTAATGAAATCATGATTTTTCCTCCTTGGAAATTTTTTTGCAATATGTGCACTAAAAAAAGCGCCCGTCCCCATAGATTCTAATCTACAAGGACGAGCGCGAATAAGCGACCGTGTTACCACCTTTTTTCAGGATAGACTCACATCTACCCCCTCTTCAAGTACAGGAGTAAAGAAAAGCGGAAGCGCCTTGCTCAGACCCGACTGGCAAATGTTCTTTCCAATCAAAGTGGCTTTTTGACTTTGCATTGGGAAGGTTATCTGACACGAGGGTCTAGGCGATGGAACTAGATAAATTCTACAAAACACCGATACTCTAGCACTGTAATGGGTGCACCCATCGTAGCCTAATGTTTTCACACTCGGTACGCCGCTCCGAGGCCATTTTCCATTATGTTCCCAACGTCTGCTTGCACCTAATCAGACTCTCTGTAGATGTTTCCATAATGTACTTTCCTCTTCATTGCATTTTATCGTGGACTTATTTTTTGATGTTTTTTACTATAAACGATAAGTTATTATCTGTCAACAAATAAGATTTTGAATCTTTTGATTATTTTGGACGTTTATCCTTTTACTGACACTAGTTATCACTCTAATAATCAACATAAAAAAATAACCGCCCGAAACTTTGGCGAGTTAGGAACGGTTATTTTTCAAAATTTCAGCAGGGGATGAAAGAACCCCCCTACTGAAAAAAGTTTCACTTTATTGAGTCAAGTATGAATGATGGAAAAATGGTGTTCCATTAAAGTTGACAAACAATCCATCGATTCCATGTGTTCCAACCAGATTATAAGGGAAGAATAGATTTACCATTGGAGCTTCATCAATGATAAGTTGGATAGCTTCCGCATAAATTTCATTACGTTCTTCTTGATCAGTAGTTGTACGTCCTAACTCTAATAGTGCATCCAGCTCATCATTTGCAAAGAAGAAACGATTTCCAGCACTACCTATTAATGAAGAGTGGAGCATAGAATATAAACCATTATCAGCATCTGCAGTAATAGTAGTCCATCCCATAACGAACATTTCATGCTCTCCAGCACCAGTTCTTTCAAGGTACGCACCCCACTCCAGACTTTCAATGCTTAAATTAATGCCGATTTCTCTTAAATTCGACTGAACTAATTCAGCAATACTTGCACGAGCAGCATTTCCTTCGTTAATCCAAATCGTTGCGTCAAAGCCGTCTGGGTAACCAGCTTCTGCTAATAGTTCTCTGGCAGCTTCCACATCAAAATCTAACGTTTCTACATCTTGTGTGCTACCTGCTACTAATGGAGAAAGAGGTCCAGCTGCTGCAATTCCTTCTCCTTCAAGTAATCCATTCACAATATCATCCTTATTAATAGCCATCGTAATTGCTTGACGAACTCGTGCGTCATTAAATGGCTCTACCGCAGTGTTAAAGCCGATATACGTTAAAGTAGTGCTATCAATACGGGATAATTCAACGTCATGCATAGCTTCTACTGTTCCTGCACTTAATGCATCTAGCGTTGTACCGTTTGCTTCACCAGTTTCTAACATAGAAATGCGAGTTGCTGACTCTGGTACTACACTAAAAACAAGTGAGTCAATATTGGCTGGCTCACCCCAATAATCATCATTTCTGACAAATCTAATTTCAGCACCACGTGCCCACGTATCGAGTACGAATGGACCTGTGCCAATTGGATTTTCATCAATAGTTCTGCCACCCTCTGCTTCTTCTTGAATTGCAGATGGAGCGATGATGGAAGCACCGTTATGAGCTAAATGAGCTGGTAGGGGAGCAAATGGAAACTCTGTAACAAATTGAACAGTCAAGTCATCAATCACATTGACCTCACTAATCATTTCAAAAATATTTAAACGCGGAGATGCATTTTCAGGGTCTAACAAACGCTCAAAAGTGATTTTTACAGCTTCAGCGTTAAATTCTGTTCCATCATGGAACGTTACACCTTCTCTTAATTTAAATTCCCAAGTATATTCATCTATAGATTCAAAACTTTCAGCAAGAAGCGGAACGACAGAACCGTCTTCAGCATAATCAGTTAGACGTTCGAAAATTTGACTAGCAGCATTCGTTGTCGCTGAGTCGTTTGATGCTTGTGGGTCTAATGTTGGTGCATCAGACATCGTCACCCAGACAACCTCTCCTCCTTCTTGTGCTTCTGGTGCATTTGTAGAATCGGTACCATTTCCACATGCAGTTAGAAATGACAGTGACAATACAGATGCTAGAAAAAACGTTGCAATCCTTTTCATTACTTTGGTCCTCCTAAAAAAATAATTTCCATCATTTACAATAAGCTAAAAGTTTACATAAGTCAATAGTCTTTGGAAAGTTGATATGTAAAAAGATAGTATTCGAAATCTTCTAAATCATCCCCATTAAAAAAAAAGCCTCTCAAAAGTTCAGTGAACTAATGAAAGGCTTAGGCTTATCATTTTTTCGTGATCAAAATGTGACCACAAAGTTATTTCAGATGTATGAAACATTGATGTAATAAGGTTTATACCCTACCCTTACATCATTCCAGGCATTCCGCCCATGCCACCCATATCAGGCATTGCAGGACCTTCTGGTGTTGGAATATCTGCAACAACTGATTCAGTTGTTAATACCATTGCCGCTACAGATGCAGCGTTTTGCAGTGCTGAACGAGTTACTTTCGCTGGGTCAACGATACCCGCTTCAAGCATGTTTACCCATTCTCCAGTTGCAGCGTTGAAGCCAACACCGATGTCAGATGATTTTAGACGTTCTACGATAATAGATCCTTCAAGACCAGCGTTTGTTGCGATTTGACGAACTGGCTCTTCTAAAGCACGTAATACGATTGCGATACCAGTTGCTACATCGCCTTCTTCTTGAAGTCCTGCCACTTTGTTATATACATTTACTAGTGCTGTACCACCACCAGCTACAATTCCTTCTTCAACTGCAGCGCGAGTAGAGTTCAGCGCATCTTCAATGCGAAGTTTACGTTCTTTTAATTCTGTTTCTGTTGCAGCACCAACTTTGATAACCGCTACGCCACCAGCTAATTTTGCTAGGCGCTCTTGTAATTTTTCACGGTCGAACTCAGAAGTAGTTTCTTCTAATTGTGTACGGATTTGGTGAACACGAGCTTCTACTTGTGCTTTGTCGCCGCTTCCTTCTACAATTGTTGTATTTTCTTTTGATACAATTACTTTTCCAGCTTGCCCTAATTGGTCAAGCGTAGCAGTTTTCAACTCTAATCCTAAGTCTTCTGTAATGACTTGACCACCAGTTAATGCAGCAATGTCTTCTAACATCGCTTTACGACGATCACCGAAGCCAGGAGCTTTCACAGCTACTACGTTGAATGTTCCACGAAGTTTGTTTAATACTAACGTAGTCATTGCTTCGCCTTCGATGTCTTCAGCAATGATTAATAATGATTTACCTTGTTGAACAATTTGTTCTAATAAAGGTAAAATTTCTTGAATGCTTGAGATTTTTTTGTCTGTAATTAAGATGTATGGACGGTCTAACTCAGCCTCCATTTTATCAGTGTTTGTTACCATGTATGAAGACACATAGCCACGGTCAAATTGCATACCTTCTACTATGTCCATCTCTGTATTGAATCCTTTTGATTCTTCTAATGTGATAACGCCGTCGTTTCCAACACGCTCCATTGCTTCAGCGATTAACTGGCCTACTTCTTCGTCAGCAGAAGAAATTGCCGCTACTTGCGCAATAGACTCTTTTCCTTGAACTGGTTTAGAAATTGCTTGTAACTCTTCAGTTGCTACAGCTACAGCTTTTTCGATTCCTTTACGGATTCCTACTGGGTTTGCGCCAGCTGTTACGTTTTTCAAACCTTCACGAATCATCGCTTGTGCCAATACTGTTGCAGTTGTTGTACCATCACCAGCAACATCATTTGTTTTTGATGCTACTTCTGCAACTAATTTTGCACCCATATTTTCAAATGGATCTTCTAATTCGATTTCTTTTGCAATTGTTACACCGTCATTTGTAATTAGTGGAGAACCGAATTTCTTCTCTAATACAACGTTACGTCCTTTTGGTCCAAGCGTTACTTTTACTGCATCTGCAAGTGTATCTACACCGCGTAACATTGAGCGGCGTGCTTCTTCACCAAATTTAATTTGTTTAGCCATAAATTATTTTCCTCCTTGAAAATTCTATTCTTATCAACAGTTGCCTTTATATGAAGGCTTATTTACAATTATTCAACTACTGCCAAAATATCTGTTTCACGTAAAACTAAATATTCTTTTCCTTCGTATTTCACTTCAGTACCAGAGTATTTAGAGAAGATAATACGGTCTCCCGCTGCAACTTCTACTGCAACACGCTCGCCACTATCTAATACACGACCAGTTCCAACTGCAACTACTACGCCTTCTTGTGGTTTTTCTTGCGCGCTATCTGGTAATACAATGCCGCTAGCTGTTTTTTCTTCAGCTGCAACAAGTTCAATAACAATACGATCGCCTAATGGTTTTAACATACGGAAATTGCCTCCTCGATTATGTATACTTTTATTTTAGCACTCATTATCTAAGAGTGCTAACACAATATCTATATTAATCAATTTGGAAGATTTTTGCAAGGCATTAAGAAAGAAATTTCTAAAAAAATAGGATTCTCCCCCCTTTACCATTTCCAATAATTAAGATAAGATATTCTTTAGTAGTGTTAGAAAAGCGGAAGCGCCTTGAACAGCCTCAGCCGGCAAATGTTCTTCTCACAAGGGGACGACTTCCAGCCCTTTGACGTGTAAAGACTAGGCGCTGGAACTGGACACAAGAAAAGGAGATTTTTAATGAAACCTAATTATTGGTGGGTTGTCATCACATACTTTGCTATGCAGTTCTCTGCCGTTATTTTTGTGCCTATTATGATAATAACTGGCCTCTATACTGATGTAATGATTGCAAGTATTCATTGGACCATCTTTAGTTTTTTTGTTGCATCTTTACTCACCATTTTCTTTTTAAAGGACGATATCCGGAACCGTCCTAGAGAAAGAAACGTTACTTCTGTATTAACAACTATTTTATGGAGTATCGGAGGATTCTTCCTAGCAATTGCCACTCAAGCTATTACCTCGCTAATAGAAGTGAATGTATTGAATATTACGGACCAATCTGCCAATACAGCAGCGATTCTAGAAATTGCCGGACAAATGCCGTTATTCATTGTTGTAGTATCTATACTAGGACCTTTTTTGGAAGAAATTGTATTTCGATATATTTTCTTTGGAGCTCTATCTCGTCGCTTTAACTTTTTCATTGGAGCGCTTATCAGTTCTTTTATCTTTGCTCTTATTCACCTAGATTTTCCCCATTTGCTCACTTATACAGCGATGGGATTTGTGTTCGCCTTTCTCTATGTAAAAACAAAACGGATTATGGTTCCAATTTTGGCGCACACGCTCATGAACTCGTTCGTCGTCATTGTTAATTTATATTTGGCACCATTGCTAGAGAATATACAATAAACACAAAGTTTTAACGGAGGTTTTTTTATGAAGCCATTACCTATCCTGATAGGTTCTGTATACGCATTGTTGGGATTATTTTTTCTGAGACTAGTCATTGTTTTTTCACAAGAAACTCTGTGGAATCCTTCTAGCATATTCTTAATGCTAATGACCACAATGAACTTTGGTCTCTTTGTTCGTGTGATTTTTCTCAACGTGTGGAAAAACGATATCAATATATAAGACGAATTAAAAATAGGAACCCTGCGTCATAAGACAAAGGGTTCCTATTTTT
>DAIDKD010000163.1 GCA_027451065.1 Bacillaceae bacterium
TAGCCAATCCCACGATTTGATATTTTGTCACAAGCTACTTGTTTGCTAACTGGAATTGAAATAGCGTATTTATTGTTTTCACACATGAAGATAACCGGTAATTTATGAACTCCTGCAAAATTTAATCCTTCATGAAAATCTCCTTGATTGGAGGAACCTTCACCAAAAGTGACAAAGGTAACAATATCCTCTTGCTTTATTTTTCCTGCTAAAGCTATTCCTACTGCATGAGGGACTTGGGTTGTGACTGGTGAAGACCCTGTCACAATCCGTTTTTTCTTATCACCAAAATGCCCTGGCATTTGACGCCCGCCTGAATTTGGATCTTCTGCTTTAGCAAATCCTGACAGAAATAAATCTTTGACAGTCATTCCAAAAGTCAAAACAACTCCTATATCCCGGTAATATGGTAGGATATAGTCTTTTTCTCTGTCCAAGGCAAAGGCAGCACCTACTTGTGCTGCTTCTTGACCCTGACAGGAAATCACAAAAGGTATTTTCCCCGCTCTATTTAATAACCACATACGCTCATCAATTTTTCGTGCCAAAAGCATCGTTTCATACATTTCTAATACATCTTGATCAGTAAGACCTAAAATACTGTGGCGATTTTCCATGTTCATACCTCCAATCATTATTCATTTCCATGATGTGAAAAATAATCAAAAACTAACTCTTTCTACAACTCATCCCAAGAATGAGAGGAAGAATCACACTTGATTTCCCTCATCCATGTATCGCAATTCCCTCTACCGCTAAGGCTGCTTCACCAATGGCTTCCGTTAAAGATGGATGGGGATGAATAGTATTGGCAATTTCCCATGATGTTGCATCTAATATTTTTGCTAAGGTAGCCTCTGAAATCATCTCTGTTACGTGAGGTCCAATCATATGTACCCCTAGTAAATCATCTGAATCACTGTCCGTAATTATTTTTACAAATCCATCTGTATCTCCATGAACCAAGGCCTTTCCAATACCACGGAAAAAGAATTTTCCAGATTTCACAGTATATCCTTTTTCTACCGCTTCTTGCTCGGTCAAACCAACGGAAGCAATTTCTGGGTGGCTGTACACACATTTCGGTACTGTATCGTTATTCAAAAGATAAGGTTTCTTACCAGCCATGTGCTCTACAGCAATAATTCCTTCACGAGAAGCAACATGTGCCAATTGCAAGCCACCGATTACGTCGCCAATAGCATAAATATGTGATTCACTCGTTTGATAATACTCATTAGTCACGATACAACCTTTTTCTATGTTGATTTTTGTATTATCCAGCCCAACATCTGCTGTATTCGCTTCTCTTCCTATAGAAATAAGAAGTTTATCCGCTGTAAATTCTTTTTCGATATCTTTTTGCAAAACTTTTATCTTCACCGTATTGTTCGTTACCTCTGTCATCTCCGGTAGTAGTTTTGCACCTGTTATTACTTTGATTCCTTTTTTCTTAAACAAACGGGTTATTTCCTTGGAAATGTCCTTATCTTCTGATGGTAAAATCATATCTGCATATTCAATAATTGTCACAGCTACTCCAAAATCAGCAAGTAAAGAAGCCCATTCTACTCCAAATACTCCACCGCCAACAATAATCATTGAAACTGGTAAAGTTTCCATTTCCAGTGCTTCCTTAGAAGTCATTACAAAGGTTCCATCAATTGCTAGGCTTGGCAATATTTTAGGCTTTGAACCTGTAGCAATCAAAACATTTTTTGGAAGCAGAATTTCATTTTCTTGACCATTGTTCATTTCAACAGAAATTGTTCCTAACATTGGTGAAAAAATAGATGGTCCTAAAATTCTTCCGTGACCCTCATATACATCAATCTTTCCTTTTTTCATTAAAAAGTGAATGCCTTTGGTTAGGATGTCAACAATCCTTTGTTTTCTTCCCTGTACTTTTGCCAAGTCTATTTTTATATCATTGGCAATCACACCAAAGTCTTCCCCTTTAACAGCTCCACGGTAAAGTTCCGCTGAACGCAAAAATGTTTTTGATGGGATGCATCCTTCATGAAGGCATGTTCCACCAAGTTGTTTTTCTTCAACAATGGCCACCTTCATACCTAGTTGGGAAGCTTTTATTCCTGCAACATAACCACCGGGTCCTCCCCCTAAAATAACTAAATCATATTCTTTCGCCATTTATTCCACCTCGTTTTCAACAAATATATTTCTTTTCTTCTATCATGATACAATTTTCTTTTCCTAGGTTAAATCAATCTTATTATAACTTATTACTAATATCAACTACTAATTTTTAGACTGAACTGCACTATTGAGAAGATCATCTTGTTATCACGGGACAATTTGAATGTTTCCTCTCAAAAAAAAAACATGCTAAAATAAAATGAATGGATAGGAAATGAGAAGGAGGGAAAAGACATGGGGCGCTTCCTTGCATTGCTACTTGTTCTGTTTCCTGTAGTACTTAGCTCTATAGGTATTAAATTTATACGTGACTCTCTGTTTTTGATACGAAATAGTCCAATTCCATTTCTGTGGCTACAATTTTTACTGGGCATAATCTTTCTAATCGGTGCCTTATCATTAATCGGTGGCTTTATTTTTTACCGTGATAAGAAACGAAACAAAGTTCGTTCAAGCAACAAAAGTACAAGTGTGAGAAACAGTCGATTTTGACTGTCCCTCACAGCCGAATTATTTCGTTAAATTTACCACTCTTTCTGGATAATCTGTAATAATCGCTTGACAGCCATAGTAAATCATTCTTTTTATATCTTGAGGATTATTAACAGTATATGGGCGAAGATTAATCTGGTGCTTTTTACACATAGTAGCCATTTCTCGGTCTACTAATTTATAATTTGGATGTATTGTTTTTATTCCTAATCTTTTTGCATATTTCCATGGTTCCGTCATTTTATAGTGAATCAGTAGTGCTACTTCAATATCAGATGCCAGATATTTAATTCTTTCTACACTGTCATGATGAAACGAGGAGATAACCGTTCTTTGTTCTAGTTCATAAAATCTAATTAGATTAATTACGCCTTCTTCTAAACCCACATAGGGCAATAAATTATTTTTTAGTTCAATATTCACATTTAATTGGGTCGCCTTTAACCATTGCAATACTTCTTCAAGGAGTGGAATTGAACAAAAGCCCACCTTCTTTTTAAATTTATAGCTAGCATCAAAATTCTTTAATTCCTCGTATGTATATTGAGAAACCCATCCCTTCCCATTTGTAGTACGATCAATGGTTTCATCGTGAATGACAACAACATGATTATCCCTCGTCAGCTGAACATCTAACTCAATTCCAGTTGCTCCATACTCAGCTCCCTTTTTAAAAGAAATCATTGTATTTTCAGGATATGCACCTGATGCGCCTCGATGGGCGTAAATATTAAACATGGACTCACCCCTTTCCAAAATTACTCTCTCTTATTACTATGATGCAGAATCTTCCATTGTTCTATTTTCATGTAAAAAATCCTCTTCATCTATCAGGAGAACACCCGATAAATGATGAGGATTAAATTTGATGATAAACCGTTGATACATCACCGCTTAACTGGCCATATGTTCCAATCTTAATTTATCTGCCACCATTGCGATGAACTCTGAGTTCGTCGGCTTCGCTTTTGATAAAGAAACAGTATAACCAAATAGAGAAGAGATGGAATCTACATTTCCTCTACTCCATGCTACTTCAATAGCATGACGGATTGCCCGCTCTACACGGGAAGCTGTTGTATTGTATTTTTTTGCAATATTCGGGTATAGTATCTTAGTAATAGATCCTAGTAACTCAATGTCGTTGTAAACCATAGTGATTGCTTCACGTAAATATAAATAACCTTTGATATGTGCTGGTACGCCAATTTCATGAATAATGCTAGTAATACTTGCATCTAGACTCTTTGGTTTGGTTTCTGTCTGCTTCACTGAAGAGGTGGCTGTAGTTGCTGCTGATGGCTGTGATACCTGTTTAACTTTTGTTGATTTAGAGGACAATTGGCGAATATGCCTTACCAAGCGTTCCATATCAAATGGCTTTAAAATAAAATATGATGCTCCTAGGTCTACAGCTCGTTTTGTTACATCTTCCTGACCAAACGCTGTCAACATGATAACATGTGGAAATTTCTCCATTTTTTCCTCACGAAGACTTTCTAGAACCATTAAACCATCCAAGTGCGGCATAATAATGTCTAAAATAAGTACATCTGGCTCCTTCTCAGCTAATTGCTTTAAGCAATCTTGCCCATTATATGCTAGACCAATTACTTCCATATCATCTTGTGTTGCCAAATATGAATCAACCATTGCCACTAATTCTTTATTGTCATCTGCAAGAAATACTTTGATTTTTTCCATCTACATTCACACTCCCTTACTGCAATATAATATTGCCATTTTCTTCCATTCTCTGAAAAATTCGACAACTGTTTAGATATCCCTCTTGAAACATTTACGATTTTTTCTTATACTATTCGACAAATTGATGAAAAAGTTGATTCTACAATTTTCGACATTTTATTTATTTTCTCATACCTAATGCTACCTTGTCAATTTTAACGGCTGTTAATTTTATTATAAAATGAACATACACTTTTTGGTCAATAAATAACCCTAAAGTTTCCCGCCTCCGTTCAAACTGAGCGTAAGTATTTTTGACTAATCATGTCACTTTCATATGTTTGTCGTAGTTTCATGTTATTTGCTGTTCACTTTTCTTGATTTTTGAGATACTATAAACAAAGCACGTAGTTTTTTCTGAGAAGGGAGATACATAAATGATTGTAAGGATTATTACAGAAAGTACAGCTGATTTACCAAAAGAAATGATTGAGCAATATGGAATTGATGTCATTCCATTGCAAGTAAGTGATGGGACCAATGAATATTTGGATGGCGTAACACTAGAGCCTCCTGTACTATTTGAAAATATGAGAAATGGTGTTGCTTACAAAACCTCATTACCCGCTATGGAACAATTGGAAAAAACATTTCTCTTTTATGCCCAAAACAACATACCTGCTGTATATGTTTCCTTTTCTTCACAACTATCAGGAACTTACCAAGCAGCCACTATTGTGAAAGAGCAAGTAAAGGAGGATTACCCTGATTTACTTTTAGAGATAATCGATTCCAAATGTGCTTCTCTTGGACAGGGTTTAGTAGCCTTAAAAGCTGCTCAAATGGCCCAGGAAGGAAAATCAGCCGCTGAAATCACTAGCGAAGTTCTGTTCCTTGCAAAGCATATGGAGCATATCTTCACTGTTGATGACTTACAATACTTAGTTCGCGGTGGACGTGTCAGTAAAGCTGCCGGATTTGTTGGTGGGTTGTTGAACATTAAGCCCCTCCTCCATGTCGAAGAGGGTAAGCTTGTTCCGATTGAAAAAATACGCGGTCGAAAAAAAGTGTTTCGACATATGATAGAAATGATGGAAGAACGAGGGGTTAATCTGTCTCAACAAACAATTGGAATTAGTCACGGTGATGACTTAGAAAGTGCGTTAAAATTAAAAGAGATGATAGAAGAAAAATTCAAGTGTAAAGAGTTTATCATTAGCTCAATAGGTGCAGCAGTCGGCTCTCATGCAGGACCAGGAACCTTAGCTTTATTTTTCTTAAATAAAGAACATTAGTATGGTTGAGGCTTGACTTGAACAAACTTGTACTTTCTTTCAAAAAAGCAAGCTGAAAAATTTCAGCTTGCTTTTTCTTGCACTTGATTATATACATCAATACCTGCCTCACGCAACATCCATTCGATATGAACGCCATAACCCGAGGTAGAATCATTGACAAAAACATGGGTGACAGCTCCAATTAATTTTTTATTTTGAATAATCGGGCTTCCACTCATGCCTTGGATAATTCCTCCTGTTTTTTTCAGTAATTCCGGATCGGTAACCTTTAGAATCATCCCTTTTGTTGCCGGAAACTTTTGAGAAACTGTACTGACAATTTCTACATCAAATGCCTCTACTTTATTTTCGTCAATAACAGTTAATATTTGGGCTGGTCCTTCTTTTACCTGACTGGAAAGGGCAATAGGTAGTGCTTTATCCATTAACCCATTTTCTACCTTTGTGTTCAATGTTCCAAAAATGCCAAATGGACTGTTTACTGCAATATCCCCGATTACATCATCACTCGATGAAAATCTAGCCAGTTTTTCTCCTGGCTTCCCATTACTCCCTTTTTGAATTGCTGTTACATTAGAGCGCATAATTTGACCATCTTTTACTACAATTGGTTGTTTCGTATCATTATCAGCAATAACATGTCCTAGTGCTCCGTATGTCTTAGTATTCGGATCAATAAATGTCAGTGTTCCGATTCCTACTGCTGAATCCCGGATATATAAACCTATGCGATATGCTCCGCCATTATTTGGTTCTAATGGGGTTAAGCTGGTTTCAAAGGCTTTTTCACCTCTTAGTAGGCTTATTTTCAATGGGGCACCTGTTTCCCCAGAACTTTGGATAAAAGGGGCGACATCACTCATTTTTTCCACGGACTTGCCGTTAATATTCGTAATGATATCACCTACTTGAATACCTGCAATTTCTCCAGGCGATCTTTTCCCATCTTTTGTATCAATAAGATGATATCCAACTACAAGGACACCTTTAGAATTTAATTTAACTCCTATAGATTGCCCACCAGGTATGATTTTTATATTTTTTAATACTTTTACATCGGTCCTTTTTATCGGAAGACCAGCAATTTTTAAAATTAACTCTGCATTTCCAGCATGTTGAGCATCGATTGATATATCATCTGTCTCACCATTTACCGAAACAATAGAGGAATCCGTTGATGTTAGCTGTGCCAACGTCGGAATCGAATGAATATCAGCTTCATTCCCTTGAAACAAGACCACTTCTTTCGGCAGTTTCATAAATGTTTGAATTCCTTGAATAAAACCAGCAAATAATAATGAAACAAGGAGAAATGTACCGATTATCTTTCTTATATAGTCTTTCTTCATCCTTCACTCTCCTCGCTCCTACCCACTTTCAGCCATTTAGGGCTTACTCATAATTTTGCCTATTTCCAAGACATTTATAACTACCAAATAACGGTGTGTGTGAAATAGGCAAAGGATGCCCCTTTCACACACACCGTCGAAAGTTCCATATAAAAAAATTTTCTAGCTACTCTTAAGTTTTTCTGCTTGATGAATTAATTCTCTTGCGTGTT
>DAIDKD010000164.1 GCA_027451065.1 Bacillaceae bacterium
AAAAGATTTCTATTTTCACCAGTAAGATTCTAACATATTTTATATCTATTGACTTACTCTCAACCTTATTAATTTTAACTCTATTAACCCGCCACACATGAAGCGCATGACCACCACTTTCACTTCTTTTCTGCTTAAAACCTTTACAATATACAAGTTATAGAAAATGGATTGAGCTAATCAGTGCAATCATCACTCTATACGACAAAAACGTCAACCAAGACACTACTCCGGCTGACGTTTTTCTCCATCACACACAAACAAGCACTTGTCTAGAAAATCTTCCTTTTCTAGCCTCACAACGATCCGCAATAACAAATCCTGCTTCTTCAACCATATGATCCATTGTCTCAATGGTTATCACAACAACTTTTTCAGCAAAACGGCGTGCGTGTTTGAGAATTTCAAACTGTTCCTCAGGTGTTGCATGGGTAGCCAAATTATATGGCATGTCGATAATGGCAACATCATAATTTTTCGAGACATCTGCTATATCTCCCTTTGTTACTTCCCCTTCAAATTGGAAGTGAGCAATATTTTCCCTTGCACCATCTACGACAAGAGGGTTTATATCACGTCCGACGATATTCATCCCCATCGAAAGTGCCTCTACTAGTACTGTTCCTATTCCGCAACAAGGGTCAATTGCTTGTACACCTTCTGGATTTGGTACAGCAATATTGGATACTGCTCTTGCCACACGTGTGCTAAGTGCTGTGGAATATTCACGTGGTTTTTGCAAATGATGAAGCCATACTGCTTTATTTTTTCGATATTTCCCGAAAAACCATCGACCACCAAGGGTCGTAATGCCAAATATTTTGTCTGGGTGATGCACATCGGCAACTCCATTCATGCGCCAACCAATATCCCGCTCAATGTCGCGCCGTCCTTGATAACTTATTTTTTGTGATTTCTCCAAATCGTTCATTTTGATACAAATCACCTTAAACGTTGCATCACCTAATTGAATCTGCTCTACTTGCTCCAAAATATCTGCTAAATCATTCCCTTCATACATGACTTCAATCCGCTCTTTTATGAACGGACTTCTGCTAGGGTCAATTTTAATCGTGCTTTTGATAATATCCAATTGAGGTTCAAATCCAAAAAACGACCGCATCTCCAATCGGCAAAGGTCAGCCTCTTCTCCTCTATATGCATACGTATATATAAATTCCTGTTCTTGACTATGGTTACCTAACATATTTCCTGTTCCTCGTTTCGTATCTATTGCCACCAGATCCTATCATACATCATCGGTTAGTGAACTATATTGTGATTATACCACATATGTAAATGGGGACGGTTCTTTATCTTGTCGTTTGATGTATCACTATTCTCGTCAGCATAGCTAGGTAATTTGATATTTTCAATGAAAAACTTAAAGATGACAAACGAAAAACACCAGGAAAATTTTCCTGATGTTTTTCGTTTACAGCCTGTATAAAGTTCTTTGTACAGGATCACTTTTTTATGAAAAGTAAATCAACACCTTATTATATTTCACACCGCTCCGTCTACAGCATCTGCAAACCAACGAGTAATAACTTGTGGTCTCGTAATAGCACTACCTACAACTACTGCATAAGCTCCCATTTCCATCGCCTTTGCAGCTGCTTCAGGAGTATTAAAGTTACCTTCAGCAATGACTGGATGTTTACATATAGCAATTAGTTCTTTTAGAACTTCAAATTTATCCAAACCTTTTGATTGCTCCGTATAACCAATAAGTGTCGTTCCGATAAAATCAAGTCCGAGGCGCTCCGCTCGAATTCCTTCTGCTACAGTTGAAATATCCGCCATGAATTTCTGCTCTGGATATTTTTCTTTTAATGACTTTAAGAACTCCTCATCTTGATTTATCGTTGCATCAAGGGCAATAATATCTACTTCTGCCTTCACTAAAGCATCTATTTCTTTATATGTTGGTGTAATATAAGGAACAATATTTGGATATTCCTGCTTGATAATTCCGATAATTGGTAAATCTACTTGTTTCTTAATTTCTAAAATATCCGACACACTGTTGGCGCGAATTCCTACTGCCCCCCCCTGCTTTGCGGCTATGGCCATTCTTCCCATGATAAAAGAGCTATGCAATGGCTCTTCTGGCAACGCCTGACAGGATACAATTAACCCTCGTTTCATGTCTAGTACCTCCAAAATCTATTCTTCATCATCGATTATTTCATTAATTTTATTCTTAATCAAATCCGCTTTGGCTCCAAAGACCGCTTGAATGCCACCTTTCACCTCTAAAACAGCAGTTGCACCTAACGCTTTGATTCTCTCTTTATCTACTTTTGAAACATCTTTTACCGCAACACGAAGACGGGTAATACAAGCATCGCAATCCTCAATATTTCCTTCTCCACCAAGTGCCTCCAAAACTTCTATCGCTGTTTCAGCGATGGTTCCTTTCGTCTCCACTTGGACCTCATCTTCATCATTTCCTTCACGTCCCGGTGTAGCAACATTAAATTTTGAGATAAGAAAACGGAATGTTACATAGTAAAGTACCGCCCATACAGGACCAACAAACAACACATAAATCCAGTGAGTTCTCGCTTCCCCTTGAAGAATACCAAAAAGGATAAAATCAATAACTCCACCAGAAAAAGTATTCCCGATTCGAATAGAAAGTAAATCAGCTACTAAGAAAGACAAGCCATCAAAGAATGCATGAACCACATAAAGCCATGGAGCTACGAATAAAAACATAAATTCAATCGGCTCTGTAATACCAGTAACAAAAGATGTCAGCGCTGCACTGAAAAATAAACCAACTACTAATTTTCTACGCTTCACCGGTACACAATGATACATTGCTAAACAAGCTGCTGGAAGACCAAACATCATTGTCGCAAAACGTCCGGCAAAAAAGCGAGTACCGTGGGTGAAAAGCCCAGTATGTGACGGATCAGCAAGTTGAGCAAAGAAAATATTTTGCGCTCCTGCAACCTGCTCTCCTGCAACTGTAGCAACGCCTCCAAGTTCAGTTAACCAGAACATTGGATAGATGGTGTGATGTAATCCTACTGCTCCAGTTAAGCGTAATAGGAAACCGTATAGAAATGTTCCAAATACACCCATATCTGCTATTTTGTTTCCCGCTGTAACAAGCCATCCTTGAAATACCGGCCAAATAATAAAGAAAATAGCACCAACAATAATTGCACTAAAAGCACTAATAATTGGAATAAAACGTGATCCCCCAAAAAAACCTAAAAACGGTGGCAATTGAATATTACGATAACGATTGTGGAAAAAAGTTACCATGCAACCGATGACAATTGCCCCTACAGTCCCAGTATCAATCGACTCGATTCCTTCCGGTTGAAAAACACCAATCATCGCATTGATTGAGGCGTTCATTACAAGGAAACCAACAAGAGCTGCAAGCCCAGCTGTTCCTTTATCCTTTTTCGCAAGACCAACCGCAAGCCCCACACACAAAATAAGTGCTAAGTTAGCAAATACAACTTCTCCAGCGGCACTCATAATCTTAAATAAACCTTGTAAGAATGCTACATTTAAAAATGGATAAGTTTCAACTGTATTAGGATTGGATAATGCTCCCCCAATACCTAATAGAAGACCTGCTGCCGGTAAAATTGCAATTGGTAACATAAATGCCTTCCCTAATTTTTGTAGCTGCTTAAACACATTACTTCCCCCTTTTACTAATAATTTAGATAAATGATTTCACTGTTACCTAAAAAGAATTGAGAATGAAAAATAAATAACATGCCATGCTCCTCCATCTTTTTAAGCACTTTCATTGTAACATTTAAAATATTTTTAATCAAAGATTTCGATTTTAAAAATATTTTAATGTTGGAAGTTTTTATCCTTATTTGATAGAATATTACCATCCTACTGAACTTATGTAAGAAGGGGGCACATAAAAGTGGATATTATTACCGTGATTCAACAGCAATATTTAGGTTTTTCAAATAAAGAAAAAACAATTGCTGATTATATTCTAAAAGAGGGTACGCAGTTAAGAAATATTAATATTTCTGTGTTAGCAAAGCGCATTGGGGTTTCGGATGGAACAATCACTCGCTTCTGTAAAAAAATAGGTTGCTCAACATTTACTGATTTTAAAATTCGCCTTGGGTCGCTGCAAAGCAAACAGCTACAGAATAATAATAGCGATCCTCTCACTCATGTTTATGATTTCTATCGGGAAGTAATTGAAAGAACCAACAAAATGATGAATCGTGACGCACTTGAATATATCGCCAATGAAATACAAAAAGCAAGATTTGTGTACATTTATGGTATTGGAAGCTCCGGGCTATCCGCTGACGAATTTATGCTTAGATTGATGCGTATGGGATTTCAAGGTCAAAGTATTACTGATTCCCATCAGATGATTATCAACAGTTCCATTGTTTCTCCGGAGGATCTTGTCATTGTCTTTTCTGCTTCTGGCGAGACATCTGAAGTAGTAAATGCTGCAACTATAGCTCGGAAAAATGGATGTAGCGTTCTTTGCGTAACTAGCTTTAGCGATAGCTCACTAGCTCAAAATTCTGACTACTCTTTCACTGTCCCTAACAGTGTCCTCATTGATAAGGAACAATTTTTTAATAGTCAGTTTCCATTTATGTATATGATTGATTTGCTTACTACAATCTTTTTGGAGGACAAGGAGATTAAAGAGAAGATAGGTATCACTGTGGAAACAATTATTGAGCAGAGTCGAGTGAAGAATAGTGATAAATAGTTTTTTAAGAATTCTTTGTGTATGGGGATAAGTGCGACAAGTGTAGTTAGCTCTGATACACGTAGCTAATTACACTAGCATTGCATAAAGAGGCACGTATTTCAATACACCCAATGATTATGTAAATCATAAAATATGCACTGCCTTATGAATACTAAAAAAGCGAGGGAAACCCTAGACTGTTGACGTGTCTAGGGTTTCCCTCGCTTCATATAATATTAATAATTCTCCACACTAAAACCAAAAACAACCTTAACATCCGCTTGAAACATAAGCTCTCCAGTCTGTATCGGCGTTGCCATTCCCTTAGCCTGTGCCGCAAGAATAAGCGGTGCACCCGATGCAAAGTATGGTTGTATCGGCTGCCGGCTTTCTTCTGTTATCCTGAAAGGAACATGATTCAAAGTCACTCCTATGGTTTTGGCAATTTGTTGTGCTTTTTGTCTGGCATCATTCACTGCCAGCGTTAATGCTTGTCGATAATGGAAATCTGCATATGAGCTTTGAAACTGGAGTTCTCCCGTTTGGTTTGCTCCATTTTTTATGGCTATGTCATATACCATGCCAACTTTCAAAATGTCTTTCACTGTGACTTGAAGTGAATGTCCGACCTCATAACCTCTCAAAACCGATTTCCCTTCAACATAATCGTATCTCGGATTGACTAAATAAGCCGTTGTTTTTATATCGTCTTGTTCAATGCCTACTTGGTTTAGTAACTCGATGATATGATTTGTCTTTGAGGCATTTTCTTGTTGAGCCTTTTCCACATCTTCATTTTCTGTTACTATCCCAATCGTTAATACTGCTTGGTCTGGTTGTACTGTTGTATTTCCTTGACCTTCCACGATAATTGTATAGGCAGCTTGATTCTGTGAAAATTGATTAGGATGTGAATAAAGATCATATCCTCTTCCCCTTCCAAATTCCCTCACATATTGCACGTAATGTCCACCTTCTTCACTTAGTGATATTAGTAATATATGTATGGGGAGCACAAGTGTCATTCGATCATTTTTAGTTAACATAATATTATTATGTTTTAAACAACTCGCTAAATCCTCTTACATTCCCTCATTTCTCCCTTCTTGTTAAAATAAAAAGGAAGCCTAAGTACCTCAAATCATACTTAAACTTCCTTACAATTGTCTTTTACATCTACTATCTAGTATATTACGATAGGAGGAGCGATAATTAATCTTTTTTAACCATTCATTACACCCTTAACACATCCCGTTGTAAACTTATTGGAACATATTGTTTTCCAGTTATCCTTTAATTCAATTCAATAATTATATCCTCTAAAATTCTTGTTTCATTGCCAATGCTGACTGTCTCAATATCATCTATTTCAACTGTAACTGATGCTGTCTCTCCTTCCATATTTTCTTCCTGGGTCTCATCAAAATCTATAAAACCATGATTCTGTGAATTGCGATTCCACAAAAAAACTTCTGGTGTGATAATTAGCTTTGTTGCGTGTGGATCAATTTTCTCGAACGTTTGCAGCCATTCCATATGGAAATATTCCATTGTTCCTGTACCGCCTCCCCCCATCGTACTTCCATATTCATTTCCTAAATCATCTTTTATTCTTAGTTCAATCGACATGTAATCCCATTGTTCTACGATATCTGCTGAAGCTCTCTGCTCAAAAAATACATTTAACGATATTGGTGTCACAGCTAGTCTATTGATTGTTACTTCTACTCCGTCTTCCTCAATTGTTTTGTTGACAGGTATTTCTTCATCACTTTCTATTGCATCCACTGAAAAGGCAAATCTCCAATTCCCGTCTATCTCCTCTCCGTTTTCTGTGAGAATACCATCTATATTCCACCTCACATTTACTTGCTCTTGTTCCTTATCAAAGAAAGGTGTAGCAGCCACTATACCGATATAGTTTTTCTCATCTATCTGCTCTACTCTAGAACTACCAGTCATTCCATTTGACCTTCTTATATCCTGAAAATCAGTAAGTGTAAGAACCCCCCCTAAATCTCTATCACTTTCAATCGTGTATGTAAAAAACACTGTTTCTCCATCAAATACTGCATTGTTTAAAGTGATAGAAATGCCGTTGCTTGTTTGTGTAGTGCCTATCTCATCAGAAAATTCTTGGAAATTAGCAAAAATGGTATCATCTATTGCTTGAAAAATATTTCCGACGATTGGGATATTCCGCGCATAAGCAGGGAATGTAACTCCTAATGCAGTTGTAGAGATAATAAGTGCCGCTGCTGCTGCGAGAGTATTCTTCTTCCAACTTCTTTTCTTTTTCTTCGTCAATTTTTTAAGATTATTTTTTACTTTTTTTCTTTCTAATTCCGTTACTTCCATCTCCTCGTAATCCTCTAAATCTATATTTACGTCATTAAATAATTCATACATATC
>DAIDKD010000165.1 GCA_027451065.1 Bacillaceae bacterium
GCCCTATCCACACTTGCTGCCTATGAAAATCCTTAGTGTAGACAATGATTTTACATTGTTCATTTCACTTTTAGAGGGCGTGAATTTAACTTTCTCCTCGTTGAAGTCGTTCTGTTACACTTTTCTTTGTATTCATTCGATAGACGATATTTGGGACTGTCAGGCAGATGAAAAATATCATTGTCACAACAATTGTTATGAGCATAACAGGATAATGGAATACTGCATAATCAGCGATTTTGGGCACCATGATTGCTAATCCGTAGAGAATACCATTCCCTAAAGTCATAATGATAGCTGTTGTAATCAATGCATAGTAAAGACCCTCAAATGTAAGCATTTTGTGAATTTGCTTTTTCGTCATGCCGATACTTTCCAATACCGCTAATTCTTGGCGACGAGTATGAACCCCTGTTAACATGACATTGATAAAGTTTAACATACCTATGAAAATGAGAATAATAGAAATACCACCGCCTAAAATATTCATCGTCAGCATGTCAGATTCAAATTGAGCGGCAATATCTGATTTTGCTTCAAATACATAATCGGCCGAAAGCAATGTCTCATTCATCTGTCTAAGCTGTGCATGGACAGCCGCTTCTTGTGAAGGATCCACATCAATATGGATAAAGGTCACTTGAGCATCTTCTGTAAACCTGTCCATAAAGGCTTTACTAACATAGATTGCCGGTATCTCTCCTAATGTAGACCCATATAAAGCTAAACTATATTCATATTGGTCAATGATTCCCCCAATCGTTACTGCTGTTTCTTTGTTAGTATTCTTTTCTTTTATCATCATGTCTTTGCCAAGTATATCTGTGAGATTTTCTGAAGGAACGAGAGATGAATCGATAACAGCTATTTCTCCCTTACGAAAGGCATCAATATCTATTCCTTCTCCTTCTCCTTGGCTTTCATTAAAGTTTTCTATATGGCTCTCATCAACACCGAACAACAAAGTACTGTTATCTTCTAAGTTCTTAATATAATCGAAAAAATCATCAAAAGTCGGAAAATCTTCTTGCAGTTGTGCTGAATAAAATGGATTATGATTGTATGTTCCCTTTAGAAACGGTCTGAATATATCCTCATCAAAAACAACATTTGCTTGAATGGATTCGACTACGTTGATGTTAGTAATACCATCGATTTTGGACAGTTCTTCCATGAAGTCTTCATTGAAAGTTTCCACAGCAGGATCAAGGCTTTGATAAGAAAAATCATTTGGGTAATAAGCATCAATAAAATTTTCCAGCTTCAGACTAGCAAGAAAACCATTCACACTGAGCAACGTAATGGTTCCCATGAACAATGATGTGAACACAAGGAACGCACGCTTTTTTTCACGAAAAACATTATAAAATGCCATTCGGTATAATTTACCGCCCTTTGTCGTTTTTCTATCTTTTTTCTTTTTCTTCGCCGAAACACCGGTATATTTAAGTGCCTCTACAGGAGAAACTTCCCCAGCCATTTTTGCTGGCTTACGGCAACTAAGAAAGACGGTAAAAAACGAGAACACGGCTGTTCCGATAAAAATAGTCGGATGGAATGAAATATCATTAGGCATTGCACCATAAACCATTTCATTCCCTTGAAACAATGTCATTGCCATCGGTACAAGTCCAAAAGAAGTAATAAGGCTAAACACCAAACCTAATGGAATGGCGAAGAGTGCCAAGCGATATATTTGACTACGAACAATTCTCTTGATTTGCTTTGGTGAAGTACCGATTGTTTTCAACATACCGTAAAAGCGAATATCCTTTGAAACAGAAATATACATGATGTTGTAAATAAGCAAATAGCCACTTAATACAATGAAAACAACGATGACACCAATGATGATGAGCGTCACACCTAATATATCCAATGTATCTGCACCTGTGTCGAAGCTTGTTTCAAAGTTTTGTCCTGCTATTAAGGTAATCTCTTGTTGCAAGGTGTCATATAGGCTGTTTTGTTTCCCTGTTTCAGCTGAGATAGAAATTCTCCCATTGTTTTCAAGGGAAAAGTGATTGCTTTCCAAATATGCCTTTGAAACAAAAGCTACTCCAATGCCCCCACTTCCGAAGCTTTTGTAATTTGTAAACCAGCCAGAAAGATGGAACGTTTCCGATTTTTCAACACCATTTGATAGATATGTTAACGGTATTTCCATGTTGATTGTTGGTTCGGTAATCCCTAGTTGCAGCAACGCCTCTTCGGACAGCATAATTTCATTGGCTTTCGCAGGGTATTTTCCATGAATATTACTAATAGCAGGAACATAATGATTGTCCCACTGACTTTGGTCGTAATAGAGGATAGAAATATCCGTATCTTCTTGCAGGACAGAACCGATTGTTATTTCTGTACCGACTGCTTTGATATAGTCAAGCTCTTTGATTTTTTGATATTGTTCCTCCGTTGGATTATTTAGAAAAATAGAAGCCGTCGTTCCAGCTGTTCTTGTTGTCATCATCATATAATTTTCTACGAAGCTAACCCCTATGCTAAATATTGTTGCAATCATAAAGGTCGTTAGAACAATTGCCAAAACTGCAAAAATATTTCTCGTCTTGTTTGCTTGAATAGATCGTTTGGAAATACGTTTTATGATAGATTGATTGTTATTTCTGTGCATTTTCTTTCTCCCCTTAATTAATAAATAGATACTCGAAAATTAATCCTCTCTGATTCTATTATTTTGGTGTTCTCCTATTCATCAATAGCATCCTCTATTTCAGTAGACATCTTTGTTGCCTTCTCATTCTGTTCCTCAAGATATTCAACATTTCCTGTATTACTTATAATTGTATCAAGCAGCTCTCTTGCCTCATCATAATTGCCACTATCTTTTAACATGTTGGCTTTATCTAATTGTCTATTATATACATCTGTAAGTATTTCTATCGCTCTATCTTGCTGCTCTTCAAGATATTTAACATTTTCTATATCACTTATGATTCTATCGAGTAGCTCTCCCGCTTCATCATAATCACCATTATCTTTTAGTGCTTTAGATTCGTTTAATTTCCTATTGTATTTTTCAATTTCTTCCTCTCTCTTTACTAAATCTTCTCTCCACCCCTCCGCTTGCTCACTTAGGATGCTATAACCACCCTCCGTATTCTCCACTTCTTCAAACAACGCTATTATATCTTCTATATTATTAGCTTCTTCTTCATGAAAACCATTAATAGCTTCAATCATTTTTTCGGTTTGGGCTATCAATACCTTCACTTCTTTATCATCACTTTTTTCTTCTAATGCTGATTTAAATAATAATAATGCTCTATCATACTCCGCTTCAGTTATCGCTTCTTTTCCTTCTTCTACTCTACTATCAAATTCGCTACTATTATTACAACCAGCTAAGATGGACAACACTATGAATACTACAAAAAATTTTTTCAACATCACACTTCCCCCCATTTTAATACTTTTATTTTCCTATCAAACAAGCTTTTCTTTCACACTGTCTATCATTTTTAAGTAGTTGATATTTATTCAATTATGAAGAACGTACAACCTTCCCATCTTCAATACGAATAATCCGATCTGCCATTTGGGCAATTTCTTCGTTGTGGGTAATCATGACGGTAGTTTGGTTAAAACGGCGGCTAATGGTTTGCATAAGTAGCAAGACATCTAAGCTTGTTTTACTGTCTAAATTTCCTGTGGGCTCATCGGCTAGGACAATGGCTGGCTTCGTCGATAAAGCTCTCGCAATGGCGACCCGCTGCTGCTGACCTCCAGAAAGATTATTAGGCATACTATTTAGTTTGTTTTCAAGCCCAAGGGTTTGAATGATATCATGAACAAAAGCCTTATCAGGTTGTAGACCATCAAGCTCAATGGGCAGGACAATATTTTCATAAACATTCAGCACAGGAACTAAATTATAATTTTGAAAAATGAAGCCAATATTACGACGACGGAAAATCGTTAACTCTTCGTCCTTCATAGTAAAAATGTCCTTGTCCCTGACCGATACACTGCCAGAAGTAGGATGATCCAATCCACCTATCATATTAAGCAGCGTCGATTTCCCACTACCGGAAGTACCGACAATAGCCACAAACTCCCCTTCTTCAATTTGGATAGAAACACCGTCTAAGGCATGAACTTCATTGCTATCTTTACCATAAATCTTTTTTAATTGGTTCGTTGATAAAATACTCATTTGTTTCCCCTCCATTTCGATTCATTACTATGCCCCTTTATCCGTACTATAGCATGTACTTCTTACAATTTAATGACTAAGATTCTTACAATGTGGTGACTGATGAAATTATCATCTTTTTCTCTATGTCACATTTTGTGATATAATTTTGATAATTAGATAAAAATTGAAATAATGCAAAGGGGATGTGTTATTATAGGGGATAACAACAAAGATAATAAGCCGAAAAAAACGGATGGAAATGGTGAGGATACAGGGTATGGACTTGCACTAGGACTTTGTCTCGGGGTAGCCTTTGGTATAATATTTGACCAACTTGCTGTCGGCATTGGGGTAGGACTTGCACTAGGTCTTGCATATGATTCCTATAAGAAAAAAGAATAGTAGTTTCCTATCATTACAGGTTATAGTAGTCAAAAGTGCGCGGAATACCTTTGACCACTATAACCTGTAACTATTATGAACTAGGAAACTTGAGCAACTACAATCAACCTCCAGCTTTTTTTGTGATATTCATTCATATCATAGTCTCCGTAAATTTTGATGTCTTTGAATCCAGCTTCTGTTAAAAGTCTTCGATAATCTTCTTGAAGAAGAATTCTATATTGTATATCATACTGATTGCTTTCCATACGATTTTCTGAATGAAACAAATCTAACACATGTATATCCAAAAATTCATCCCCATATTCTTTAACAAATACTCGGGAAAAATCTTTTTGATTGACTACAACCTCAATTGATGGCAAAGTTAATGTATAATCTGTTGTCCCTTGAGTAATTACTAATATTCCATTTGGTTTTAACCTGTTTCTCATTGATACTAAAGCTGTAACCAAATCTTTATCTGTATGAAGATGAGGCAACGAAGTACTAAGGCACACAATAGCATCAAATTTATCATTAATTTTCTGCTCTAAATATCTGAAATCGCATTGAAACAAAGGAATATCTATGCTATTTTTTGTAAGATTTTTACTGGCAATATCAAGCATAGATTTAGAATAGTCTGATCCCTGCACTTCCAAACCCATTTGGGAAAACATGAACAGGTGTTGACCTGTTCCACATGCACAATCTAAAACAGATGTAACTTTTTGTTCTTTAAACAATACTTCAAAAAATGTTTTTTCATCGCCCAGATACTCTTCGATTGCACCAAATTCATCATAGTCATAAGCGAATTTTTCATATAAGTCTTTCATTAAGACGTTCCCCTCTCTCTTGGCAGAAGCTATCCCTTAAATGCTATGGCATCAATTTGAAATAGAAGCCCTTCTTCTCCGCCTTGGTGAGCAAATTCAGTTTGTATTGATTTGCGAGCTGGGTATTTACCATTAAATCGTTCTTTTATAATCTTTTCCATGATGGGTATATTCCAAATATCTCTGAACAAAGCGTCAAATTTAACAACTGACTCTAACGTTAACCCAACCGATTGTAACCTCTCATCTAAATGATCAAAGGCACCGTTTATTTGATTTTCAATAGGTTGACCTATATTTCCTACACAATAGCTAACAAAAACAAAATCTCCCGCCTCAACAATACCTGAATGCGCCCACTCCTCATTTATATCTTTTCTAATAATCTCCCCCATAATAGTGATTCCTCCCTCTCTAAATATTAATATTCGCTTTTTTTGCCTGACTGCACAAAGCCCTAACATTCAGTGTGTATTCTTTCCCATCCTTAATAAAATGAGTGCCACATTGCCTAAATTCAAAACGAACACCCTCGTTTATACATTGCTCTCTGATTGACAACACCCAATCATAGTTTAGCGGTCTTGCATTTTTATCAGATTCTCCACCAACTACTACCAACTCAACATCATCAAGGTATTTTTCAATATCTATCTCTTCAAGTAATGGCTGGCAAATAATATTTTTATGTTTTATCGGAAGCTCTGCTAATATAGAAAGCCTAAAATCTGCTCTATCCTGATTTTCGACACTGCAACCTACTGTGACGTTATCATATCCTTCATTCCAATCATCAGGAATACATTGCGAAAATCTTTCAATTCTTTTGGTCAAAAAGATGAAATTCAGGTCAGAGCGTTCTTTTATCATTTCCCAACACTCTTGTCGCCACTCATCGGCTTCTTCAATAAGGAAGTCCGTGGAAAAGCATAGGTAAACAGTTTGTCCTGATTTTATCTTATACTCACCTTTTTTATTTTTGATAATCGGAGCATAGAAGTTATCTGTTCTTACTATTTTATTCGTGTCTATTCCTCTTTTGGCATCACCTTTATGAATATAGCAAAATTTGCAACCTTCGCTATATTTATGACAACCACGCCACGGGCTCCACATCGCCATAGTCGCACCTCCCCGCTTCATTTTTCATAGGCTACATGATTATTCTATCGATATTACAATCATTCAAATTTTTCCTTATCTTCCCTCATGTCCGTCTCATCTTTTTCAATAAGTACTTTTTCCAACTCTTTCCCTTTTTTCATATTTTTTATAACTATCATCAAAGCCGAAAGGGCAACACATGCAACAACATTTATCACAAGGTCAATGCTCACAAAATTTTCATTAAGAAATCTAGCTATACTTTCCGTACCAATACCAGAAAGCGACATTTTAAAAATTTCCTCAACTACTTCTTTTTCTTCTTGGTTTAAAATATAGAACCCATTTGTATCATACTTATAACCATAAGGTGGTATACCCCAACCTCTCCCTGACTCTATTCTGAGTTTAAGTTTATCTTTAATTTTTCTTTTTGTTAACTGTACGTAGTATTGATTAAATGCTGATTTTAATCCACCCATTAATTCATTTTCTGGAGTAGGTTCAATAAAACCATCAACGTGTGTATAATACTGCACATTAAATTCTTCCATTAATGTTTTTAGTTGAAATCTTATTACAGGGTTTCTTTGAATTCGACTGTCA